>CAZAEG010000219.1:0-3479 GCA_964484035.1 uncultured Enterobacteriaceae bacterium
GCCGATGGCGGGATCAAGGCCGAGACGCGGCAGGTATGCGAAAACCTCAAGGCGGTGCTGGAAGCGGCCGGCTCTTCGCTGGGAAAGGTCGCCAAGGTCACCATCTACATGGCCGACCTCGGGGAGCTCATGGCAATGAACGAGGTCTTCAGCGAGTACTTCCGGAAGGATCCGCCGGCGCGGACGACGTTTCAGGCGGGCGGGCTGATCGCGGGGGCGCGAGTCGAGATCGAGGCGATCGCGACCACGTAAGAGGGCTGGCTTGACAGACGCCGTCGCAGCTCGTATAAAGTTTATATAATTCTTGAGTCGCCCCCGACAGCCCATGCAGAAAGCCAAGGTCAGCACATTCTCGGCGACGCCGCGCGACCTTGCCATGCTCGAGGCGGTGGCGCGCTACCACGGCCTGAACAAGAGCGCGACTCTCGCGAGCATCGTGCGCAGGGAGTTCTGGCGCGCCTTCCCCAGGGGCACGCACAGGATCAGGCCCGACCGCGGAGCCAAAGTGGAATTCGAAGCATGAAAACCTTCATCGCACTGCTGCTTCTCGCCGCAGGAAGCAACGCCTTCTCCCAGACCCTCAAGATCGGCGAGCTGAACAGCTACAAGGTCTTCCCCGCCTTCCTCGAGCCCTACAAGAAAGGCTGGCAGCTCGCGCTCGAGGAGATCAACGTCGCGGGCGGCGCGGCGGGCCGCAGGCTCGAGATCGTCTCGCGCGACGACGGCGGCACGCCGGGCGACGCGGTGCGCGTCGCCGAGGAGCTGATCGCGCGCGAGAAGGTCGACGTCCTGATGGGCACCTTCGCCTCCCACGTCGGGCTCGCGGTGGCGAATCTCGCCAAGCAGCGCAAGATCCTGTTTCTCGCCGCGGAGCCGCTCACCGACAAGATCGTCTGGGAGAACGGCAACAGATATACGTTCCGCCTTCGCCCTTCGACCTACATGCAGACCGCGATGCTGATTCCCGAGGCGGCGAAGCTGAAGAAGAAGCGCTGGGCGATCGTCTACCCCAACTACGAATACGGCCAGTCGGCCACCGCCTCGTTCAAGAAGCTGCTCAAGCAGGCGCAGCCTGACGTCGAGTTCGTCGCCGAGCAGGCCCCTGCCCTCGGCAAGATCGAGGCGGGCGCCGTGGTGCAGGCGCTCGCCGACGCAAAGCCCGACGCGATCTTCAGCTCGCTGTTCGCCGCCGACCTGCAGAAGTTCGTGCGCGAGGGAAACACGAGGGGGCTGTTCAAGAGCGCTATCGTGTTCAACCTGCTCGCCGGCGAGCCCGAGTACCTCGATACGCTGAAGGACGAGACGCCGGAAGGCTGGTGGGTCACCGGCTACCCCTGGAGCGAGATCGATACGCTCGAGCACAGGCGCTTCCGCGACGCCTACCGGAAGCGCTGGAACGACTACCCGCGCCAGGGCTCGGTGGTCGGCTACACGGCGGTCTACTCAGTCGCGAACGCGGCAAAGCGGGCGGGGTCGATCGACACGGAGAAGCTCATCGAGGCGCTGAAGGGACTGCAGATGCAGACGCCGTTCGGCCGGATCCTGTGGCGGCCCATCGACCACCAGTCCACCATGGGCGCCTACGTAGGGCAGCTCGCGCGGAAAGCCGGCAGGGGCGTGATGGTCGACTGGCGCTACGCCGACGGCGCGACGTACCAGCCCTCCGACCGGGAAATCCGCGCGCTGCGCAAGGAGTGAGCGGCTCCGCCGTCCTGCTGCAGTTCCTGAACGGGCTCGCCGGCGCGAGCTCGCTGTTCCTGGTGGCCGCGGGCCTGTCGCTGATCTTCGGCGTCACGCGCATCGTCAACTTCGCCCACGGCTCGCTGTTCATGCTGGGCATGTACCTGGCGCTCGCGCTCATGCCGTACGTCGGCTTCTGGGGCAGCGTGCCGCTGGCCGCGTTGGGCGTGGCGGCGTTCGGCGCAACGCTCGAACGGCTCCTGCTGCGCCGCTTGTACGCCGCCCCGGAGCTCATGCAGCTGCTGGCGACATTCGCCGTCGTGCTGGTGATCAGGGATTTCGCGCTCTGGGCCTGGGGACCCGAGGACGTTCTGGGACCGCGGGCGCCCGGCCTCGAGGGCGCGGTGCGCATCGCGGGAGAGCGCTTTCCGCAGTACGACCTGTTTCTCATCGCCTGCGGCCCGGTGGTGCTCGGCGCGCTCTGGACTCTCCTAGGCCGCACGCGCTGGGGCATCCTGGTGCGGGCCGCCACGCAGGATCGGGACATGGCGAGCGCGCTCGGTGTCAACCAGCAATGGCTTTTCAGCGGCGTGTTCACCCTGGGCGCCCTGCTCGCCGGCCTCGGCGGCGCGCTGCAGCTGCCGCGCGAGCCGGCGACGCTGTCGATCGACCTGCAGATCATCGCCGACGCGTTCGTCGTCGTGGTGGTGGGCGGGCTGGGCTCGATTCCCGGCGCCTTTCTCGCCGCGTTGCTCATCGGCGAGATCAAGGCGTTCAGCGTCGCCCTGGGCTACGCGGAATTCACGCTGGCGGCCGAGTTCGTGGTCATGGCGATCGTGCTGGTGCTGCGGCCCTGGGGCCTTCTGGGCCGTGCGCCGGCCCCGCTGCGCGGCCCGGGGGCGGCCGAGCCGCCTCTGGCCGCGCCCTCGCGCGGCGTACTGATGGCGTTGGCGGCGGTGGCCTGCGCGCTGCTCGCGGTACCCGTCGCCACGGGCGGCTACGCGCTCGTGCTGCTGACGGACATCCTCGTGTTCGCGCTCTTCGCGGTTAGCCTGCACTTGCTCATGGGCCCGGGCGGGATGCTGTCCTTCGGCCACGCCGCCTACTTTGGCCTCGGCGCCTATGGCGCCGGGCTGCTGACGCTGAAGGCGGGCGCGCCCATGATGCTGGCGCTCATAGCCGCGCCCCTCGCGGCGGCCGGCGCCGCGCTGGTGTTCGGCTGGTTCTGCGTGCGCCTGCAGGGCGTGTACCTGGCCATGCTGACGCTCGCGTTTGCGCAGATCGTGTGGTCGGTCGTGTACCAGTGGGATGCCTTCACCGGCGGCTCGAACGGCCTGATCGGCATCTGGCCCGGGGCGTGGCTTTCGGCGCGGACCGCCTACTACTACCTCACGCTCGCCACCTGCGTCGCCGCGATCGCGTTCATGTGGCGCATGCTCTTCTCGCCTTTCGGCTACGCGCTGCGCGCCGGCCGCGACTCCGCGTTGCGCGCCGGCGCCATCGGCATCGACGTCAGCGCCCACCAGTGGGTGGCGTTCGTTTTCGCGGGCCTGTTCGCCGGACTTGCCGGCGGGCTCTACGCGTTCTCCAAGGGCTCGATCTCGCCGGAGGCGCTGGCAGTGCCCCGTTCCGTCGACGGGCTGGTCATGGTGCTCCTCGGTGGCGTGCACACGCTGACCGGGCCGGTGTGGGGCGCCGCGCTCTTCACGTGGCTGCAGGACAGCGTGTCGCGCGGCTTCGACTACTGGCGGGCGGTGATCGGCGCCGTGATTCTCCTGCTGGTCCTCGTGCTGCCGGGC
>CAZAEG010000220.1:0-5007 GCA_964484035.1 uncultured Enterobacteriaceae bacterium
GTGCTGTTCACGATCGCGCGCGACCTGCGCGACATGCAGGTCGAGGCCGCGATCGACGAGGCCGACGTCGGCCGGCTGCGTCCCGGGCTGGCGGCCAGCTTCGGCGTCGACGCCTTTCCGCGGCGCAGCTTCGCGGGCGAGATCGTGCAGATCCGCAAGTCGCCGGTGAGCGTGCAGAACGTCGTCAGCTACACGGTGGTGATCTCGGCGCGCAATCCCGACCTCGCCCTGCTGCCGGGCATGACCGCCAACGTGCGCATCGTGGTCGAGCAGCGCGACGACGCCCTCATGGTGCCCAATGCCGCGCTGCGCTTCCGCCCCGCCGGCGAGCCCGAGGCGCAGCGCCCGCCGCGACCGGGGCCCGCGCAGAACGGCCGCGACGCCGGCCGTGCGGGCCGCGTCTGGGTCGCGGACGGCGCCAACGCCCGGCCGCTCGACGTGCGGCTCGGCCTGAGCGACGGCCTGAGCACCGAGGTCCTCGCCGGGCCCCTCGCGCAAGGGACCGAGGTCATCGTCGGGCTCGCGGCGGGCAGCCAGCGCGACACGGGCCTGCCGCGCCTGCGTCTGTTCTGATGGGCGAGCCGCTGATCCGCACGCGCGGCGTGGCGAAGGACTACCGCGTCGGCGACAACCTGATCCGCGCGCTGGACGGGGTCAGCGTCGACATCGCGCGCGGCGACTGTATCGCGGTGATGGGGCCGTCGGGCTCGGGTAAGTCCACCTTCATGAACGTGCTCGGCTGCCTCGACCGGCCGAGCGCGGGCGAGGTCTGGCTCGACGGCCAGCCGGTGTCCGCACTGAGCGACGACGCGCTCGCCGCGGTACGCAACCGCAGCATCGGCTTCGTGTTCCAGAGCTTCAACCTGCTGGCGCGCACGAGCGCGCTCGAGAACGTCGAGCTGCCGCTGGTCTACGCGGGCATCGCGGCCCGGCCCAGGCGCGAGCGGGCGCTCGAGATGCTGGCGCGTGTCGGCCTCGCCGGGCGCGCGCACCACCTGCCGCAGCAGCTCTCCGGCGGCCAGCAGCAGCGCGTCGCCATCGCGCGCGCCCTGGTGACGCGCCCGGTGCTGATCCTGGCCGACGAGCCGACCGGCGCCCTCGATTCGCGCACCAGCCTGGAGATCATGGCGCTCCTGCAGGAGCTCAACCGCCAGGGCATGACCGTGGTGCTGGTGACGCACGAGGCGGACGTGGCGCGGTTCGCGCGGCGCGTGCTGCGCTTCCTGGACGGGCGCGTCATCGCCGACGACACCCAAGCCGCGCCCGCGGACGCGCGGCGCCTGCTGGCGCAGGAAACGGCGGCCGCATGAATCTGGGCGCGCTGCTGCGGCTGGCGCTGCGGGCGCTGGCGGTGAACAAGCTGCGCAGCGCGCTCACCATGCTCGGCATCATCATCGGCGTCGCCGCGGTCATCGTCATGATCGCCGTGGGCGCGGGCGCGCAGGCGCGGGTCGAGGAACAGATCCGCTCGCTCGGCGCGAACCTGCTGCTCATCCTGTCGGGCGCGCGCACCCAGGGCGGCGTGCGCCTCGGCGTGGGCTCCAGCTACACGCTCTCGGAGGACGATGCCGTCGCTATCAACCGCGAGATCGATGAGGCGCTCGCGGCGCCGGCGCTGCGCGGGGGCGCGCAGGTGATCTGGGGCAACAGCAACTGGGCCACGCAGATCTACGGCACCACGCCGGACTACCTGGAAGTGCGGCAATGGCGCCTGGCGGCGGGCCGCATCTTCGAGCCCGGCGAGATGTCGGGGGCCGGCAAGGTCTGCGTCGTCGGCCAGAGCGTGGTGCGGCAGCTGTTCGGCAACAGCGATCCGCTGGGCCAGGTGATCCGCATCAAGCGCGTGCCTTTTACCGTGATCGGCGTGCTGGAAACCAAGGGCCAGAGCCTGATGGGCACCGACCAGGACGACATCATCCTGGTGCCGATCGCCACGGCGCGCAGCCGCGTGCTCGGCTCCGCGAACCTCGCCAAGCAGCGAGCCGTCAGCACCCTCTGGGTGAAGGTCGCCGACGGCTACGACACCAAGGGGGTCGAGGAGCAGGTGCGCGCCCTGCTGCGGCAGCGCCACCGGCTGCAGCCGGGCGCGGAGGACGACTTCTCGCTGCGCAACCTGGCCGAGTTCATGGCCGCGCAGGAGGCCTCCAGCCGCGTGCTGGCCCTGCTGCTGGCCGCGGTGGCCTCGGTGTCGCTGGTGGTCGGCGGCATCGGCATCATGAACATCATGCTGGTCTCGGTCACCGAGCGCACGCGCGAGATCGGGCTGCGCCGGGCGCTCGGCGCCCGCACGCGCGACATCCTGGGCCAGTTCCTCGTCGAGGCGGTCACGCTGTCGCTGCTCGGCGGCCTGGTCGGCGTGCTGATCGGCGTCGGCAGCGCGCTCGCCGTGGCGCGCCTCGCCGGCTGGCAGGTGGTGCTGCCGGGGGAGGCGGTGGCGCTCGCGGTGGCCTTCGCGTTGGTCATCGGCGTGTTCTTCGGCTTCTATCCGGCGCGCAAGGCGGCGCGGCTCAACCCCGTGGAAGCGCTGCGCTTCGAATGAGCCGCGCTGCCCGCTGGCACCTGGCAGGCGCGGCCGCCATCGCCGCGCTCGGCGCGCTGCTCTACCTGCCGTTCCTGGACAACCCGCGGGTGTTCGACGACGTCTTCTTCTTTTCGGGTCGCCGGTTCGCGTACTACGCCACGCACCCGCTCGGCCTCGAGCTGCGGGTGCCGGCTTATTTCACGCTGGCGGTGACCGAGGTGCTCTGGAGCGGCATCATGGAGGCGCAGCGCATCGTCGGCCTCGTCCTGCACGTGTGCGTGGCGTGGGCGCTCTATCGCCTGCTGCTCGAGCTGCAGCGCGCGGTGCTGCCCGCCGCCTCCGATGCCGACGCGTCGCTGCGCGCAGCGATCGGTGCCGCCGCCTTCGTCCTGCACCCCGTCGCCGTCTACGGCGCCGGCTACCTCGTCCAGCGCAGCATCGTCATGGCCACGCTGTTCGCGCTGCTCTCGGCGTTCCTGTTCCTGCGCGGCGTGCGCCGGCGTAGCCATGCCGACGCGCTCTCGGCGGCGCTGCTCTATTCGCTCGCGGTGCTGTCCAAGGAGCATGCCGTGCTGCTGCCCGCGGCGATCGCTCCCCTGGCGGTGCTCGCGGGCGCCGCGCGGCCGTTCGCCGTGCGCCACGTGGCGATCTATTTCGCCGCCTGCGCCCCGGCCGCCCTGTTCGTCACCTTGCTCAGCCTGGGCGCAATCGGCGGCGCCTACGAGGAGTCCGCCGCTGCGATCGCCGCCCAGGCAGGCGCCGGCGCCGCCGACCTGCCCGTGGAGCCGTCGCTTACGCTGAGCGCGGTGACCCAGGCCGGGTTGTTCTTCAAGTACCTCGCGTTGTGGCTGTGGCCCGATCCCGCCGGCATGTCGATCGACCTGCGCGTGGATTTCGCGGCCGGCTGGACCCCGGCATGGATCGTCGTCAAGGTCGCCGCGTTTCTCGCCTGCGGAGTTCTGGCGGGCGCCCTGCTCCTGCGGCGCGGCGCGATCGGGCTGGCGGGGTTCGGCCTGCTGTACGCCTGGATCCTGTTTTTCGTGGAGTTCAGCGCCGTGCGCTTGCAGGAGCCGTTCGTCCTCTATCGCAGCTACCTGTGGGGGCCGGGGATCTTGTGCATCGCGGTGGCGGCGCTTTCTCGCCTGCCGCGCGCCGCGGCGCTGGGCGCCGGACTGGTCGCCTGCGCCGGACTCGGGCTTGCGGCGCACGACCGGCTCGTCACGTTCTCGAGTCCCCTGCGCCTGTGGGAGGACGCCGCGGCGAAGCTCCCGGACGCGCCGGTGCCGTGGGGCTCGCGCGCGCTGTACCAGGTCGGGCGCGAGTACCTGTACGCGGGCCAGCCCGACAAGGCCATCGCCGCCACTGAGCGCTGCGCGCGGCTCTACCCGAAGACCGTGCATTGCGCGTACGCCCGGGGCGCGATCCACCTGCACCTGGAGCAGTACGAGGCCGCGCGCCTGCACCTGCTGCGCGCCCTCGAGCTGCAGCCCGCCGAAGGCCTCCTGCACCATCGGCTCGGGCTCGCGCTGGAAGGGCTGGAGCGGATCGACGAAGCGAAAGCGGCGTACCGGCGCGCCGCCGAGCTCGGCTATGGCGGCGGCAGCTTCGAGCTCGAGCGGCTTGCCAAGCCCGGCCGGACGAAGAAATGAAAAAGGCGCCCGCAGGCGCCTTTTTCTCTGGCAGTGTTGCGCTTAGTTGCCGCGGCAGGAGCCCGGCAGGTAGTTCGGCGCCACGTTCGTACCCGTGCCACCGCAAATCCAGCCGTAGAGGCCTTCACCCATGTTGCCGCCGGCGGTGGCGACCGCCGTGGTGGTCGCATTGATCATCGGGATCAGGGTGACACAGCTGGTGTCCACGCTCGCGCTGATGTTCTGCACCGTAGCGATGACCACGCCGTTAGCATCGGTCGAGAGCGCCGCAACGTACTTCGAGGTCACGTTCTCACAACCCCAGCTGTTGGCGCCCGGCGCCGTTCCACCCGTCTGATATACCTCGGTGATCGACGTGCGGCACGCGCTCAGCGCCAGGATCACCTCGGACATCTTCGCCCGGATGGTGTAGTCCTGGTACGCGGGGAGCGCCACCGCGGCCAAGATGCCGATGATCGCGACCACAATCATCAGTTCGATCAGCGTAAAGCCTTGCTGCATGCGTTTCATCTAATTCTCCTCAGGTTAAGGCGCGGCAGAGCCGCTGGCCAGTAGAAAGCAAGCCCCATGCCACCCAGGCAAGTGCCAAGAACCGCACCAAAACCCCGGGAAACGGCAGTCCGGGGTGCCCAGAAAGGTCATCTTGGGACCATTCACGTCCGATCTTACGATGCCCCTCCCATGTGAGAATCCGCACGGTGTTTTCCAGGCTGAGCAAATGGCTTGCGCCTTGGCGCGGCACCGATGGGCATATCGCCCGAGGGCGACGGGCGGAGGAACAGGGCCGGATCGAAGAGGCATGCCGGCACTATCGCGCCGCGATCGCGGCTGACCGCG
>CAZAEG010000221.1:0-10724 GCA_964484035.1 uncultured Enterobacteriaceae bacterium
CGGGCTTTTGCTTACTTCTTTTTCTTCTTCGGCTTGCGCTTGGCGCTAGATCGGGCGGGCTGGCCGCCCGGTTTGGCGCTCAGGCGGTCTTTTTTGCTTTGGCGAGGCCTTTCACAGTCTCGGAAGCCGCATTGACGTTGGCTTCCGCGATCTCGGTCGCCTGCTTGGCCACCTTCGTCATGTTGTCGTAGGCGGAGTTGGCGGCGGCGATCATCGACTTGACCGCGGCGACCGCAACGTCGGAGCCGGCAGGCGCGTTCTTCACCGCCTTGTCGAGCATGGAGCTGAAGTTCTCGTTCCACTCGGCGACGCGCTGCTCGGCCATCTTCGACAGCTCGGCGTTGGTCTCGGTGGCAACTTCATACACGCTCTTCGAGTAGGCAATGGCTTTTTCGATGGCGGGGGTCGCCAGCGTGTTCTGCAGGGTGACGAACTCCTGCACGTCTTTCGCGCCAAACAGCGCGCGGGTGTTGCTGAGGCTGTCTTCAAACGCGGACCTCACGGCGTTGGCGTTCAGGGTCGCGAGCTTCTCGATCGCGGCGAACTGCGTCGCAGCGAGGGACAGCATCGTTTCCACGTTGGCCTTGCCGGCGGCTTGGATCTGCTCGGGGGTAACGTACATGGTGGTACTCCTATAAAAAATCGGTTAGGGCTTGGGTCGGCGCTAAATGGTGCAGCGCAACAATGGTCAGTATAATGATTCGGCATTTAAAGTCAAACGTTTTGTGCAATGCACCATAACCTATTGAAGCACTGCGGAAATTACTTCGATGGCACATGTGACCCGTTTCAAACGCCTCACAGGACCAAGGCGAAACGGCGAGACGTGATCAGGTGGCACCGTAGACAATCCGTGCATGAGCACGGCCCCGGATCCCGTCCAGCGCGCTGCGTGGATCTTTCCCGGTCTGTTTGTGGTGCTCTGGAGCACTGGTTTCATTGGGGCGAAGTTAGGACTTCCTTACGCGGAGCCGGCGACATTCCTGGTAACCCGGTTCGCGCTCGTTCTCTTGGTGCTGTTGCCGCTATGCGTTCTGGCGCGTGCGCCATGGCCCGCGTCGGGCGCTGAGTTCCTCCACATGGCGTTCGCCGGCGCCCTGATCCAGGGGGGGTACCTCGGCGGAGTATTCCTGTCGCTGCACAAAGGCATGCCGGCGGGCGCATCGGCCCTCATCACTGCGTTGCAGCCGATTCTTGCCGCCGTACTCTCGGGTTGGCTCCTTGGCGAGCGCACCAGCGCGCGCCAGTGGCTCGGACTCGCGCTCGGCATCGCCGGCGTGGCGCTCGTGGTACGCGAGAAGTGGGTTCTTGAGGGCGTAGGCCTGGCGGCGACTGCGCTCTCGGTCGTCGCGCTCGTCAGCATCAGCCTGGGCGCCGTGTGGCAGAAGCGTCATTGCGCGCGAGTCGATCTGCGCACCGGCGCGGCGATCCAGTTCGGCGCCGCCGTGCTGGTACTCGCGCCCTATGCGCTGCTCTTCGAGACGCGCGAGGTGACCTGGAGCGCGGATCTGGTGGTCGCGCTCCTGTGGCTTGTGTTCGCGCTCTCGCTCGGCGCCGTGTTTCTGCTGTTCTGGCTCATTCGCCACGGCGCGGCGACAAAGGTGGCGAGCCTCATGTACCTGGTGCCGCCGTGCACTGCGCTCGTCGCCTGGCCCCTATTCGGCGAGACCTATACGGTATTTGCCGCCGCCGGCATGGCGCTCGCCATGCTCGCCGTGTGGCTCGTGAGCCGGGCATGAGCCCGGGGCCGCCGCGCGCGGCGCCGGTGTCGGAGCACCTGCCGCGTCATCTGTGGTGGGTGCTCCTGGGCATCACGCTGGTCTGGGGATTCAACTGGACGGCGATGAAGGTGGCGATCTCGGAGGTCGCGCCATTCACCTTTCGCACCTTCTGTCTCGCCGCCGGCGCGGGCGTGCTGTTCGCGGTCCTCAGGGCAACGGGCCAGCCCCTCGCCATCGCCCGCAGCCAGTGGGGTCGCCTCGCGCTGATCGCGTTCTTCACCATCACCTGCTGGAATGTGCTGGTGGTGTTCGGGCTGCGCCTCATTCCCTCGGGCCGCGCCGCGATCCTTGCCTACACGATGCCGGCCTGGGCAATCCCGCTCTCGGTGTGGTTTCTCGGCGAGCGCATGAACGCAAGGAGGCTCACCGGGCTCGCGCTCGGCATGGCCGGCATGGCGCTGCTGCTGGTGCAGGAATTCACCAGCCTCACCGGCGCGCCATTGGGCGCACTGCTGGTGCTCGGGGCGGCCTGCACGTGGGCGATCGGCACGCTGCTGCAGAAGCGATTCCCCGTGCACGCGCCCGTGGCGCCGCTCACCGCGTGGCTGATGCTGGTCGGCGGCGTGCCGATCTATGTCGGCGCGCTGGTCCTCGATGATTTCGGCAGGCTGCAGGAGGTCAGCCTCTGGCCGGCGCTGGCGGTGGCCTACAACGTGCTCCTGTCCTTCGCCTGGGCGCACTGGGCCTGGATCAAGCTCGCCACCGCGGTATCGGTGACCACGTTCTCGCTCAGCATGCTGATGACGCCGGTGGTCGGTGTGTTCTCGGGTATGCTGTTTCTCGGCGAGCGCCCGGGATGGCTCGAGTTCGGGGCGCTCATCCTGGTGCTCGCATCGCTCGCCTCGGTCGTCATTCCGGCGCGCAGATAGCGCGCACGCGCGGCACGCGCGCCAGTTCCCACCCGTCTTCGCCCTGTCCGAGGAATCGACGCGCGCGCGCCAGTTCCGCCCGCGGATCCGAGAGGTCGAGCGGCCGCGCGCCGGTCTGCTTGGAGAGCTTCTCGCCCGCCGCGTTCAGCGCCACCGGTACGTGCGCGTAGCGCGGCGTGCGCGCCCCGAGCAGGCGTTGTAGGTGGATCTGGCGCGCGGTGGAATCCAGCAGATCGGCGCCGCGCACCACGTCGGTCACGCCCTGATCCATGTCGTCGACCACGACCGCGAGCTGGTAGGCGAGGATGCCGTCGGCGCGCAGCAGCACGAAGTCGCCCACCTCTTGTTCGACACGCTGCTCGATCCAGCCCTGGATGGCATCGGTGAATCCGATGGGCGCGCGGTGTGTGCGCAGCCGCAGTGCGCGCGCGGCCTTACCTGGGGCAAGACCGTGTCGGCACGTGCCGGGATAGGTGCGTGCGCCGTCGATGGCCAGCGCGGAGTCCCCGAGCTCCTTTCGTGTGCAGCTGCATGAGTAAGCGAGGCCGCGCTGCTTCAGTTCGTCCAAGGCGGCGCGGTAGCGCTCGACGCGCGCGCTTTGCACGAGCACCGGCGTGTCCCATTCGAAGCCGAGCCGCTCGAGCGCGCGCAGGATGTCGTGGGCGGCGCCGGGCTGCGCGCGGGCCATGTCGAGGTCCTCCATGCGCAGCAGCCACCTGCCCTTTGCTGCTCGCGCCTCCTGATAGCTTGCCAGGGCGGCGACGAGCGAACCGAAGTGCAACGGCCCCGTCGGCGAGGGGGCGAAACGGCCGACGTATTCCGGCATGCCGCCTAGAGTACACTGCGCGTTTTTTGGCGGGGATGCGCATGGCGACGGTCGAATTGACCAAGGACAACTTCGAGAAAGTGATCACCGAAAGTCCGATGGTGATCGTCGATTTCTGGGCGCCGTGGTGCGGCCCCTGCCGCGGCTTCGCACCGATCTACGACCAGGCCGCCGAAAGCCACGCCGACGTGGTGTTCGGCAAGATCAACACCGACCAGGAGCAGGAGCTGGCGGGCGCCTTCAACATCCGCTCCATCCCGACGCTCATGGTGTTCCGCGAGAAGGTCGTGCTGTTCCAGCAGGCGGGGGCGCTGCCGGCGTCCGCGCTCGAACAGGTGATCACGCAGGCCAAGGCGCTCGACATGGCAAGAGTGCACCAGGAGATCGCTACGCGCGACGCGCAGGGCGAGCAGGCGTCGTCGTAGGATAGAGGTCTATGGCGGCCACGCGCCAGGAGAAGGACTCCTTCGGCAGCATCGAGGTGCCCGCGGACCGGCTCTGGGGGGCGCAGACGGAGCGGAGCCGCCGCCACTTCCGCATCTCAGGCGAGCGCATGCCGCTCGCCGTGATCCACGCGCTGGCACAGGTGAAGCGCTCGGCTGCCCGAGTCAATCGCGCGCTCGGCCTGCTCGAGCCGAAGATCGCCGATGCCGTGGAGCGCGCCGCCGACGAGGTGCTCGCTGGTCGCCACGACGAGGAGTTCCCGCTGGTCGTCTGGCAGACAGGGTCGGGCACGCAGAGCAACATGAACGTGAACGAGGTGCTCGCCAATCGCGCCTCGGAGCTGCTCGGCGGCGAGCGCGGGCCGCGGCGGCTCGTGCATCCCAACGACCACGTCAACCTCGGCCAGTCCTCGAACGACGCGTTTCCCACGGCGATGCACATCGCCGCGGCGCGCGCCGTCGAGCACGACCTGCTGCCGCGGCTCGAGCGGCTGGAGGCGACGCTTGCCGCCAAGGCGGAAGCCTTCGCCGGCATCGTCAAGATCGGCCGCACCCACCTGCAGGACGCGACGCCGCTCACGCTGGGACAGGAGTTCTCGGGCTACGTCGAGCAGCTGGCGCAGTCCGAGGCCGCCATCGAGCTGGCGCTGCCCGGGCTGTGCGAGCTGGCGATCGGCGGCACCGCGGTGGGCACGGGCCTCAACACGCATGCGGAATTCGGCGCGCGCATGGCGCAAGACCTGTCGCAGGCCACCGGGCTCAGGTTCGAGGTTGCGCCCAACAAGTTCGCCGCGCTCGCGGGCCACGAGGCGCTGGTGTTCGCGCACGGCGCGCTGAAGACGCTCGCTGCGGCCCTGCATAAGATCGCCAACGACCTTCGCTGGCTTGCCTCGGGCCCGCGCTCGGGGCTGGGCGAGATTTCCCTGCCGGAAAACGAGCCCGGCAGCTCGATCATGCCGGGCAAGGTGAATCCCACGCAGGCCGAGGCGCTCACCATGCTGTGCGTGCAGGTGCTCGCCAACGACGTGGCGATGGGCATCGGCGGCGCTTCCGGGCAGTTCGAGCTCAACGTCTACAAGCCGATGCTGATCCACAACTTCCTGCAGAGCGTGCGGCTGCTCGCCGACGGCTGCGCGTCGTTCGAAGAGCACTGCGCGCGCGGCATTCAGGCCAACGAGGCGCGTATCGGCGAGCTGGTCGAGCGCTCGCTGATGCTCGTCACCGCGCTCGCACCGCACATCGGGTACGACCGCGCGGCGGAGATCGCCAAGAAGGCGCACCGCGAAGGCAGCACGCTGCGGGACGCGGCCCTGGCGCTGGGATACGTGAGTGCGGAGGACTTCGAGCGCTGGGTACGGCCCGAGGCCATGACGCGGCCCGGCACGGGATGAGGCGGCGCACGCTCCTCGTCGCCGGCGTCGCCTGCGCCCTGCCGTTGCCGGCAGCGGGCGCTGCGCGGTACACGCACGGATTGCTGTGGCGCGTGGAGAAGGCGGGTGTCGAGCCGAGCCACGTCTTCGGTACCCTGCATGCCGACGACCCCCGGCTGCAGCCGCTGCCGGCCCCGGTGCAGGACGCGTTCACGCGATCGCGCTCCCTGATGCTCGAGTACCTCGCTGACCAGTATGGGCGGGAGCGCTTTCTCGAGGCGGCGCTGTATATCGACGGGCGCACGCTGGCGCAGGACATCGGCGGCGAGCATTTCGAGCGCGCCGTGAAGGCGATGCAGCCCATCGGGCTGCCGAGGGAGTTCGTGGGCAGGCTGAAGCCCTGGGGTGTGCTGCTCAATCTGCGCATCTCGCGCCAGCCCGCGGGGGCGGTACCGCTAGAGGGGCAACTCTTCGCGCTGGCGCGCGATCGGCGCCTGCCGGTGTCGCAGATCGAGAACGTCGAGGAGCAGGTGTTCACGTTCGACGAGATGTCGATCGCCTCGCAGGTGGCGCTGCTGCGGCACTACCTCGAGCACCGCGATGAGCTCGACCGGCTCGCCGAGCGCACGCTGCGCGCGTACCTTGGGCGCGATCTGCAGGGCCTCTGGGACGCACAGCAGGACTACGCGCGCCGCCACCCCGAGATCGCCCCGCACCACGCCGAGCTGATGAAGCGTGTGGTGCTCGACCGCAGCGTGGTGATGGCCTTTCGCATGCAGCGCGAGCTGCGCCGCGGGCGCGCCTTCGTCGCCGTCGGCGCGCTGCACCTTTACGGCAGGCGTGGCGTGCTCGCGCTGCTCGAGGAAGACGGCTACCGCGCGGCGCGCCTGTATTAAACTGCGCGCCTCATGTCGGTCGTCGTCCTCATTTCCGGCCGCGGCAGCAATCTGCAGGCCATTCTCGACGCGGGCATTCCCGTGTCCGCGGTCATCAGCAATCAGCCCGGGGCCGGCGGCCTGGCCATCGCCGCGCGCCGCGGCGTCGCCACCGCCGTGGTCGATCACCGGCGCTTCGCCACGCGTGAGGCTTTCGACGCGGCGCTCGCGCACGAGATCGACTGCCACGCGCCGCGCCTGGTGGCGCTGGCGGGCTTCATGCGTGTGCTGACCCCCGGATTTGTCGAGCGCTACGCGGGGCGGCTGGTGAACATCCATCCGTCGCTGCTGCCCGAACTCCCCGGGCTCGACACGCATGCGCGCGCGCTCGCCGCCGGGGCTAAGCGCCACGGCTGCACCGTGCACTTCGTGACCGCGGAGCTCGACCACGGACTGATCATCGCTCAGGCCTCGGTACCCGTGCTGCCGGGCGACACCGCCGAAACGCTCGCGGCGCGCGTGCTGGCCCAGGAGCACCTGATCTATCCGCGCGCGCTGCGCTGGTTTCTCGACGGACTGCTGGTCGTCGAAAACGGCAAGGTGCGCGTCAAAGGAGACCATGCGCAACTGGTTGCCAGCGATCGCGCTTAGCGTAGCGGCGGCGACACAGCCGGTGGCGCAAGCCGCGCCGCCGGCGCACGTCGAAATCGACTACCAAGTGTTGCACAACGGCGGGCCACTTGCCACCGTGAAGCACGTTCTGGAGCATGACGGCAGCACCTACCGCCTGAGCGAGACCTGGGAAGGCAGCGGGTTGCTGGCGCTGCTCGGCGAGATACGGCGCACGAGCCATGGGCGGGTGACGCCGGGCGGCCTGCGCCCGCTTGAATATGTGGACAAGCGGCCACGCCGCGATACGGCGATCGCGCGCTTCTCGTGGGAGGAGCGCACGCTGACTCAGCAGTTTCGCAACGGGCCGCGGGCGCAGCCGCTGCCGCCCCACGCGCAGGACCGGCTGAGCTTTTTCTTTGCGCCCGCTTTCCATGACCCCGGATCGCAGCGCCTGGAGTTCCACGTCGCCGACGGCAAGGGTGTCTCGCATTACCAATTCGACGTCAAGGGCCGCGAGCGCCTGACGGTGCCCGCGGGCGAATTCGACGCGTTGCGCCTCGATCAGGTCGACGACGGCGGTCGCACCACGCAGATCTGGCTCGACGCCCGGCGCTCCTACCTGCCGCTGCGCCTGCTCGTAGTGCAGAAGGACGGCACGCGAATCGACCAGGTCGCCGCACGCATCACGACGGCGCAATGATCTTCCGCGCCCAGCTCGTCCGGGCCGAGGCGCTGCTCGCCGAACTCCTCGATGCGGTCGGCCCCGCGGATGCCGCGGTGTCGCGCTATTTCCGCGCGCACCGCAATCTCGGCCAGCAGGACCGCGCCTTCGTCGCCGAGACGGTGTACGCGGTGCTGCGCCGGCGCCGCTCGCTCGAGGCGGCCGCGCAATCGGCGGCGCCGCGCGACCTGGCGATCGCGGCGCTGGTGCGCGTGCGCGGCCTTTCGGCGCGGGCCCTGGAAGACGTGGTACGCGAGGACGAGCAGGCGCTGGTAGCCCGAGTGCGCGCGGCCAGAAGCGAGGCCTTTCCCGCCGCAGTGCGCGCGGACCTACCCGACTGGTTGTGGGAACGGCTCGCGGCGCTGCACGGCGAGCACGAGGCCATGCGCATCGCACAGGGCCTGCTCAATCCGGCGCCGCTCGACCTGCGCGTCAATCTGGCGAAGCTCGGGCGGGACGAGGCGCTCGCGCAGCTGCGCGCGAGCGGCATCGACGGGCAACCGACGCCTCACTCCCCGGCGGGCATACGCCTCGCCGGCAAGCCGGCAATCAATCGCCACCCACTGTTCCAGCACGGAGCAATCGAGGTGCAGGACGAGGGCAGCCAGGTGCTGGCGTACCTGCTTGCACCGCGCCGCGGCGAGATGGTCGCCGATTACTGCGCCGGCGCGGGCGGCAAAACTCTCGCACTCGCCATGCTGATGCGCGGCACCGGGCGCATCTATGCCATGGACGTTTCGGCGCGGCGGCTCGCCGAGCTCGCGCCGCGCGCGGCGCGCGCAGGCGTGACCAACGTGCACCCGCTCGTACTCGCGGGCGACGGCGACGCCCGCGCCAAGCGTCTCGCCGGCAAGCTCGATCGCGTCCTCGTGGACGCGCCCTGCAGCGGCTTTGGCACGCTGCGGCGCAATCCCGATCTGAAGTGGCGCCACGGCCCGCGGACGGTTGCGGAGCTGGCGGCGAAGCAGGCCGCCGTCGTGGAGGCGGCGGCGCGGCTGCTCAAGCCGGGAGGTCGCCTCGTGTATGCGACCTGCAGCATCCTGCCGGAGGAGAACGAGGTGATCGCCGACGGCTTCGCCGCGGCGCACGCCGAGTTCGGCGCCGTATCCTGCAAGGAATTGCTCGCCGCGCAGCGCATTTCGATCGATTGTGAGTCGCGGCTTCGGCTGTGGCCCCACCGGCACGGCTGCGACGGCTTCTTCGCTGCCGCCTTCGAGCGCCGCTGAGGGGCGAATTTCCTTGCGCGACCGGCGCTTACAGTGCAGGGTGAAATATTGCGTGCGGCTAGGGGAATCCCCGCTTGCACAGGTGGTCTAATCGCGTAGAATCGGTCGGCCTTCGAACGATAACTACTAGAAAGAACTGATGATTTTCAATGGATTGCTGGATTTGCCCTGGTGGGGCTACGTGCTCGTAGCGCTCGGGCTGACGCACGTCACCATCGCCTCGGTGACCATCTTCCTGCACCGCCACCAGGCGCACCGGGCGCTTGAGTTGCACCCCATCGCATCCCACTTCTTCCGCTTCTGGCTGTGGCTCACGACCGGCATGGTGACCAAGGAGTGGGCGGCGATTCACCGCAAGCACCACGCCAAGTGCGAGACCGCCGAAGATCCGCATAGCCCGCAGGTACTCGGCATCAAGCGCGTGTTGTGGGGCGGCGTGTTCCTTTACGTGAAGGAGTCCTACAAGCCCGAGACGATGGAGCGGTACGGCCACGGCACCCCGGACGACTGGATGGAGCGCAACGTGTACGCGCGCCATGCCATCATGGGCCTCACGCTGATGGGCGCGGTCAACCTGCTGCTGTTCGGCCTGGTGCCCGGGGCCCTGATCCTCGCCACGCAGATCGTGTGGATTCCCTTCTGGGCCGCGGGCGTGATCAACGGCATTGGTCATTACTGGGGCTATCGCAGCTTCGATATCGCCGACGCGAGCAAGAACATCGTTCCCTGGGGCATCCTCATCGGCGGCGAAGAGCTGCACAACAACCATCACGCCTACGCGACCTCGGCGAAGCTATCCGCCAAATGGTACGAATTCGACATCGGCTGGATGTACATCCGCATCCTCGAGGCGCTGGGACTGGCCACGGTGAAGAAGGTGGCGCCGACGCCGCGCTTCGAGCCGGCGAAGACCATGTGCGACTACCAGACCCTGCATGCCGTGATCGCCAACCGCTACGACGTCCTGGCGCGCTACGCCACGGCGCTCAAGCGCACCTGGAGCGACGAGGTGCAGCGCCTGCAGCACTGGTCGCCGCGCGAAGCCGAGCTGCTCAAGCCCTTGAAGCGCGCGCTGGTGCGCATCGGCTATGGCGCCGAAGCCGACCGCGCGCGTGTCGCCGAAGCGCTCAAGCCCTCGAAGCCGTTGCAGGTGGCGGTGAGCATGCGCGAGGAGCTGATCGCACTGTGGGAGCGCTCCAACGCCTCCAAGGAGCAGCTGCTGCGCCAGTTGCAGGACTGGTGCCACCGCGCCGAGGCGAGCGGCATCGTGCCGCTGGTGGACTTTTCGCGGCGCCTGCGCAGCTACGCCTAGCGGGCCGCCGTCCAAGAGAAAAGGCCCGCGCGAGCGGGCCTTTGCATTTGTGCGGCGGGAAATCCGCGCCTTACTTCAGCTTGGTTTCCTTGTAGAGCACGTGCTTGCGCGCCTTGGGATCGAATTTCCTGATCTCCAGCTTGTCGGGCGTGGTGCGCTTGTTCTTGGTGGTGGTATAGAAATGGCCGGTGCCGGCCGACGATTCGAGCTTGATCTTCTCGCGCATGAAGCTTCTCCTTAGGCTTTGTTCCCGGCCCGGGCTTTCGCTTTGCCCGCCTTGATCTCGGCGAGCACCGCTTCGATGCCGAGCTTGTCGATGCGGCGCAGCCCTGCCGTGGAAACGCGCAGGCGCACCCAGCGGTTCTGGGTCTCGACCCAGAAGCGCCGGTAGTGCAGGTTCGGCTGGAACGTGCGGATCGTCTTGTTGTTGGCGTGCGAGACGAAATGACCTTTCATCGGCTTCTTGCCGGTGACTTGGCAGACTCGGGACATCGGAGGGCTCCGAAACAAGGGCGCGGACAATCGCGAAGCCGCGGATTCTACTACAACAATCCGCGCTCGGCGAAGGAGATGGCCTGATTGCCGGCGACGATGAAGTGATCCAGGACCCGGACTTCGACCAACGCCAGCGCGTCCCTCAGGTTGCGGGTCAGAAGCTCGTCGGCCTGGCTGGGCTGCGCAGCGCCCGA
>CAZAEG010000222.1:0-2688 GCA_964484035.1 uncultured Enterobacteriaceae bacterium
CTCGTCCGCGGAAAAGCCCGGCCGCGAGCGGATCGGCTCGAGGCGCTCCTGGATCCAGCGCTTCTCGGCGCGGCTGGAAAGGTACATGTACTCCACGCCCAGCGTGCCGCAATAGGTGTCGCGCAGATGCTGGATGATCTCGCGCAGCGTCGCCTGCTCCGTGCCCATGTAGGTGCCGGTGTTGAACGGGGTGTCGAGGTCGGCGTCGCCCAGATCGTAATAGCCGGGCTCGAGCTCGACGATGTGCGGCTTCGCCAGGCGCTTCAGCGGGTCGAGGTCCGCGACCAGGCAGCCGCGGAAGCGGTACTCCGCCACCAGCTGGATCACCGAGACCTGCTTGCGGTCGGGCGCCGGCCCGGCCGAGGGTCGCGCGGGCCCGGCCCGGGCGCGCTGCGCGAAGGCTTCGACGACGGGCGCGTGCGCCACGTCGCGCGCCGCGCCGCCCGACCCCGGCAGGCGCTGCAGTCGCTCGAAGTACTCGCGCCACTGCGCCGGCACCGCCTGCGGATCTTCGAGCCACTGCTCGTAGAGCTGCTCGACGAACGGCGCGTTGCCGCCGAACAGGTACGAGTTGGCACGCAGCTCCCGCATCATGGCCATGGCGTCACCGCTTGGCGAGGGGCGCGACCTCGCGGCGCTGCGCCCCCTTGTACAGCTGGCGCGGCCGGCCGATCTTGTACTCCGGGTCGGCGATCATCTCCTGCCACTGCGCGATCCAGCCCACGGTGCGCGCCAGCGAGAAGATGCAGGTGAACATGGACACCGGGATGCCGAGCGCGCGCTGCACGATGCCGGAATAGAAGTCGACGTTCGGGTAGAGCTTGCGGCTGAGGAAGTAGTCGTCTTCGAGCGCGATTCTCTCCAGCGCGATCGCCAGCTTGAACAGCCGGTCGTTATGCAGGCCGAGCTCGTTCAGCACCTCGTGGCAGGTCTCGCGCATGAGTTTCGCGCGCGGGTCGTGGTTCTTGTACACGCGGTGGCCGAAGCCCATCAGGCGCACGCCGGAATTCTTGTCCTTCACCTTGCCGATGAACTCGCCGATCTTGGAGACGTCGCCGATCTCCTCCAGCATCTGCAGGCAGGCCTCGTTGGCGCCGCCGTGCGCCGGGCCCCACAGGCAGGCGATGCCCGAGGAGATGCAGGCGTAGGGATTGGCGCCCGAGGAGCCCGCGAGGCGCACCGTCGAGGTCGAGGCGTTCTGCTCGTGGTCGGCGTGCAGGATGAAGATGCGGTCCAGCGCGCGCACCAGCACCGGGTTCACCTTGTAGTCCTCCGCCGGCACCGCGAACATCATGCGCATGAAGTTGGCCGTGTAGGACAGGTCGTTCCTCGGGTAGACGAACGGCTGGCCCATGTTGTACTTGTAGGCCATGGCGACGATGGTCGGCAGCTTGGCGATCAGGCGGAAAGCAGAAATGCTGCGGTGCTGCGGGTCGTTGATGTCGAGCGCGTCGTGGTAGAACGCGGACAGCGCGCCGACCACGCCGACCATGGTGGCCATCGGATGCGCGTCGCGGCGAAAACCGGTGAAGAAGCGGTTGATCTGCTCGTGCACCATGGTGTGGTGCATGACGACGCCGTCGAACTCCGCCTTCTGCGCGGGCGTGGGCAGCTCGCCGTTCAGCAGCAGGTAGCACACCTCGAGGAAATCGCAGTGCTGCGCCAGCTGCTCGATCGGGTAGCCGCGGTACAGCAGCACCCCCGCGTCGCCGTCGATGTAGGTGATGCTCGAGTTGCAGCTCGCCGTGGACAGAAACCCCGGGTCGTAGGTGAACACGCCCGCCTTGCCGTAGAGCGTGCGGATGTCGACCACGTCCGGCCCGATGGTGCCGGAGAGCACGGGAAACTCGAGCTTCTGGCCGTCGTGCAGGGTAAGCGTCGCTTTCTTTTCCATGAGGTTCCTTCCTTAGGCGGCGCGCAGGCGCGCCACGATGCCTTTCAGGTTCCCATCGTAGCGGTCGCTGCGCCCGCTGACGATGTCCCACAGGTCGTTGTCCGGCAGGTCGAGGAGCGTCCCGAGCTCCGCGTCTTCCGGGTGCCTACGCAGGTAGCGCTCCAGCACCAGGTCGAGCTCCAGCAGTCCGCGCCGGCACTTCCATTTCAGCCTGTCGCGCGCCGCGCGCCCCATCAGACCGTCCTCTTCACCATCGTCTCCTTGATCTTGCCGATGGCGCGCGTCGGGTTCAGGCCCTTGGGACAAGCATCGACGCAGTTCATGATGGTGTGGCAGCGAAACAGCCGGTACGGGTCCTCGAGGTCGTCCAGCCGCTCGCGGGTGGCCTGGTCGCGCGTGTCGGCGATGAAGCGGTAGGCCTGCAGCAGGCCCGCCGGGCCGACGAACTTGTCCGGGTTCCACCAGAACGACGGGCAGGCGGTCGAGCAGCAGGCGCACAGGATGCACTCGTACAGGCCGTCGAGCGCCTCGCGCTCGGGCGGCGACTGCAGCCGCTCGCGCTCGGGCGGCGCCTCGTCGTTGACCAGATACGGCTTTATCGAGTGGTACTGCTTGAAGAACTGCGTCATGTCGACGATCAGGTCGCGGATCACCGGCAGGCCCGGCAGCGGCCGCAGCGTGACGTGCGCCGGCAGGTCGGCGATCTTGGTGACGCAGGCGAGGCCGTTCCTGCCGTTGATGTTGATCGCGTCGGAGCCGCACACGCCCTCGCGGCAGGAGCGGCGGAAGGCGAG
>CAZAEG010000223.1:0-4264 GCA_964484035.1 uncultured Enterobacteriaceae bacterium
CGCGCGCGCCCTCGGCGCGGCGCTGGTGGTGGCGCTGAACGGCGACGCCTCGGCGCGGCGGCTGGGCAAGGGACCCGGGCGGCCGGTGAACGCGCTTGTGGACCGCATGGCGCTGGTCGCGGCGCTCGAAGCGGTCGACGCGGTGACCTGGTTCGACGCCGACACGCCGGCCGCGCTCATCGACGCCTGCCGGCCCGACGTGCTGGTGAAGGGCGGCGACTGGCCGGTGGCGAGCATCGCCGGCGCGGCCGGGGTGCTCGCGCGCGGCGGCGCGGTGCATTCGATCCCGTTCGAGCATGCGCGCTCGACGACCGCGCTCCTCGAGCGCATCGGCAGCGGGGCTAGAGGCGCAGCTCGAAAAAAAGCGCGCCGGGCGTCGGCGCCGCGGCGTAAGGGCCGCGCGGCAGGAATCCGAGCGCGCCGTAAAGCGCGATAGCCGGCGCCATCTTCGGCAGCGTGTCGAGAACGAGCGCGCGGCAGCCCACGGCGCGCGCCGCGCCGACCATCGCCTCGGCCAGCCGCCGGCCGAGCCCGCGGCCGCGGAGGGCCGGGCGCACGTACAGGCGCTTCATTTCACAGACGCCGTCCGCCAGGGGACGCAAGGCGGCGCAGCCGGCCGGCGCCCCGTCCTCCAGGGCGAGGAGCAGGCGTCCCGCCGGCGGTCCGTATTCGCCCGGCAATTCAGCCAGTTCGCGCTCGAAGCCGGCGAAGCAGCAGGGCTCGTCCACCCAGCGCTGGTACTCGCGGAACAGCGCGCGCACCTGCTCGATCCGCTCGGGCCCGGAAGCCGGCACGATCTCGTCCATGGGCACGATTGTGGCGAGCGCCGCCGCCGCCGTCCAGGCACAGCGTTGCTATCATGCGCCGGTGAAACTGCACCAGCTCAAGGTGGACTACAACGCCGAGCAGGACCGCCTGCTGATGCTGATCGCCGCGAGCGACGCCGTGGAGCTGCGCATGTGGCTGACGCGGCGCTTCGTCAAGCTGCTGTGGCCGCTGCTCGTCAAGCTCGCCGAGGAGGCGAGCCCGCGCATCCGCACGCAGGCGAACCCCGAAGCGCGCAAGGCGCTGCTCGGCATCGAGCACCAGCAGGCGGTGCAGAAGGCCGACTTCACCAAGGCCTACGACGGCAAGTCGCGCAACATGCCGCTCGGCGAAGAGCCGCTGCTCCTCGGGCGCATCCAGACCGGCCACGACCGCAAGGGCCAGCCGGTGCTCGCCATGCATCCCGCCGAAGGCCAGGGCGTGACGCTCACCCTCGACGCGGTGCTGCTGCACTCCGTGTGCCGGCTGCTGCAGGCGGCGGTGAAGAAGAGCGGCTGGGACATGGAGCTGAAACTGCCGGGCAGCGACGCGGCGCCGGCCGCCGACGAGCGCGCCAGACGCACCCTCAACTAGCGTCGTCGCGCAAGGCTTCGAGGCGCGCCGAGGCGTGCAGCCAGTCCTCCTCGGCGCTGGCCAGCGCCTCGGCGAGGCGCGCTTCGGCGCGGCTGAGCTCGGCGACGCGGTCCTGGTCCGGCCTCTCGTAGAGCGACGGATCGGCGAGCGCGGCGCGGATCTCGCCGATTTCGCGCGCCAGCTGCGCCAGGCGCGCCTCGATCGCGGCGAGCTGCCTTTGCAGCGGCTGCAGCCGCTGCCTGAGGCCGGCGCGCGAAGCGGCGGCCGCGCGCCGCTCTTCCTTGCGGGAGACACGCGCATCGCCGTCGCGCACGCGGCCTTCCTTCAGCTTCAGCTGGCGGTAGTCGTCGAGGTCGCCGTCGAACTCGCGCACGCGGCCGTCCGCGACCACCAGGATGCGGTCGGCGCAGGAGGCAAGGAGGCTGCGGTCGTGCGACACGATCACCAGCGCGCCGCTGTAGCTCTGCAGCGCCACGGCGAGCGAGCGGCGCATCTCCAGATCCAGGTGGTTGGTGGGCTCGTCCAGCAGCAGCAGGTTCGGCCGGCGTTTCACCAGCGCGGCGAGCGCCAGGCGCGACTTCTCGCCTCCGGAAAGGGGCCCGATCGGCCGCTCGGCGCGCTCGCCGGAAAAGCCGAAGCGGCCGAGGAAGTCGCGCAACGCCTGCTCGCGCTCGCCGCGGAACTGGCGCTGCAGCATGCCGAGGGGCGTCTCCTGCGCGCGCAGCATTTCGACTTCGTGCTGCGCGAAGTAGCCGACGACGATGTCGCGCGCCGCGATGCGCTCGCCCGCGAGCGGAGCGAGCTCGCCAGCGAGCAGGCGCATGAGCGTGGTCTTGCCGTTGCCGTTGGCGCCGATCACGGCGACGCGGTCGGCGCTGGTGAGCGCCAGCTCGATGGCCGAAATCACCGAATGGCCGCCGTAGCCCGCGGCGGCGGCGTGCAGGGTGACGATGCGCTCCGGCTGGCGCTCTGGCTCCTCGAACTGGAAGCGGTAGGTATCGGCGGCGACCACCGGCGCGACACGCGCCATGCGCTCGAGGCGCTTCAGCCGGCTCTGCGCCTGGCGCGCCTTGGTGGCCTTGGCGCGGAAGCGTTCCACGAAGGCGGTGATGCGGCGGATCTCCTTGTCCTGGCGCGCCGCCGCGGCGAACTGCTGCTCGAGCTCGACCGAGCGGGCGCGCTCGAATTGCGAGTAGCCGCCGTCGTAGAGCCGCACCAGGCCGCCGCCGCCCTCGGCGGGCAGGATGGCAAGGCTGTGATTGCAGACGCGGTCGAGGAAATCGCGGTCGTGCGACACCACGATCAGCGTGCCCGCGTAGGCGCGCAGCCACCCCTCCAGCCACAGAATGGTGTCGAGGTCGAGGTGGTTGGTGGGCTCGTCGAGCAGCAGCAGGTCGGAGGGCGCGATCAGCGCGCGCGCCAGGTTCAGGCGCATGCGGAAGCCGCCGGAGAATTCGCACACCGCGCGCGCGGCGTCGCCGGGCGCAAAGCCCAGCCCGGCGAGCAGGGTCTGGGCGCGCGCGCGCGCCGTGTAGCCGCCGGCGCGCTCGTGGCGCTCGTGCGCGTGCGCGATGGCGTGGCCGTCGCCGCCGGCGTCCGCGGCGGCGACCTCGGCCTCGGCGGTGCGCAGTTCCGCGTCGGCGTCCAGCAGGTAGTCGAGCACCCTGCGTTCCAGCGCCGGCGCCTCCTGCTCGACGCGCGCAAGGCGCGTGCCGGGCTGGACCTCGCAGTCGCCGGCATCGGGCGCGAGCTCGCCCGCGAGCAGCGCGAGCAGGCTCGTCTTGCCGCTGCCGTTCGCGCCCACCAGTCCGACGCGCCAGCCGCGCTCGAGCGTCAGCGAGACGCCGGAGAACAGCGGGTGCGGCCCGCGGGCGAGCGCCAGGTTGCGTAGGAGGATCATGCGGGGAACGGAGTATAATTCGCGCCCTTGGCAGCGACTTCCTTCGACCAGCTCGGCCTCATCGCACCCCTCCTGCAGGCGGTGCGCGATCAGGGGTACGAGCAGCCCACGCCGGTGCAGGAGCAGGCGATTCCGCTGGTGCTCGCGGGCCGCGACCTGATGGCCGGCGCGCAGACCGGCACCGGCAAGACCGCGGCGTTCGCGCTGCCCATTCTGCAGCGCCTCGCGCCGCAAGCGAGCGCGAGCGCCTCGCCCGCGCGCCACCCGGTGCGCGCGCTGGTGCTCACGCCGACGCGCGAGCTCGCCATCCAGGTCGAGCAGAGCTTCAAGGAATACGGCAAGCACCTGCCGCTGCGCAGCACCGTGGTCTACGGCGGTGCCGACATGGATGCCCAGATCCGCGAGCTGCGCCGCGGCGTCGAGGTGCTGGTGGCGACGCCGGGGCGGCTGCTCGATCACGTGCAGAGCAAGACCGTGATGCTCAACCAGGTCGGCATCCTGACGCTCGACGAGGCCGATCGCATGCTCGACATGGGTTTTTTGCCCGACATCCGCCGCATCATCGCGCTGCTGCCGGCGGTGCGGCAGAACCTGCTGTTCTCGGCGACCTTCCCGGACGAGATCCGCGGCCTGGTGAAGTCGCTGCTGCGCAATCCCGCCGAAGTGCAGGTGGCGGCGCGCAATGCGCCCCCCGACTTGGTGACGCACGTGGCGCACCCGGTGGCACGCGAGAAGAAGCGCGAACTGCTTTCCTACCTGATCCAGACCCGCAACCTGCAGCAGGTGCTGGTGTTCTGCGGCACGCGCATCGGCGCCAACCGTCTCGCGCACCAGCTGCGCAAGGACCGCATCCACGCCGACGCCATCCACGGCGACAAGTCGCAGGCCGAGCGGCTGCTGGCGCTGGAAGGGTTCAAGGCCGGCAAGTCCACGGTGCTGGTGGCGACCGACGTCGCCTCGCGCGGC
>CAZAEG010000224.1:0-7148 GCA_964484035.1 uncultured Enterobacteriaceae bacterium
GTTCGTCACCTTCCGGTACGGCGTCTCCAGGAAGCCGTACTTGTTGGTGCGCGCGTAGAGGGCGAGCGAGTTGATGAGGCCGATGTTCGGGCCCTCGGGCGTCTCGATCGGGCAGACGCGGCCGTAATGCGTGGGGTGCACGTCGCGCACCTCGAAGCCCGCGCGCTCGCGCGTCAGGCCGCCTGGTCCCAGCGCCGAGACGCGCCGCTTGTGCGTGATTTCCGAGAGCGGGTTGGTCTGGTCCATGAACTGCGACAGCTGGCTCGAGCCGAAGAACTCCTTGATGGCCGCCGATATCGGCTTGGCGTTGATCAGGTCATGCGGCATCAGGTTGTCGCTCTCGGCCTGCGACAGGCGCTCCTTCACCGCACGCTCGACGCGTACCAGGCCGGCGCGGAACTGGTTCTCCGCAAGCTCGCCCACCGAGCGCACGCGCCGATTGCCGAGGTGGTCGATGTCGTCGATGTCGCCACGGCCGTTCCTCAGCTCGACCAGGATGCGTATCACTTCCACGATGTCCCGCGGGCTGAGCGTATAGCGCTGCTCGAGCCTCGTCTCCAGCTTCTGGCGGTCCACGCCCTTCGCCTTGAGGTCCTGGTACATCTTGTCGATGACCTGCTGCGCCTCGGCTTCGCTCAGCACGCCCTCGACGGACGCCTTGCCGAGGGAAAGCTCGGGCGCGTGCTTGAAGTGGGCGCGCACCTCCTCCTCGGACTCCTTGGACAGCGCAATGCTCTTCAGGCGGATCTGCCAGCTCGTTTCGCAGGGCACGCCCACGCGGCGGTTGAACTTCATGCGGCCGACTGCCGACAGGTCGTAGCGCTCCTCGGCGAAGAACAGGCCGTTGAACAGCGCCTCCACGGCGTCTTCCGTCGGCGGCTCCCCGGGGCGCATCATGCGGTAGATGGCGACGCGCGCCGCATTGACGTCGGCGGTCTCGTCGGTGCGCAGGGTCTGCGAAACGTACGGCCCCTGGTCGAGGTCGTTGGTGAACAGCGTCTGGATCTTGCCGACCTTCGATTCGCGCAGCTTGGCCAGCAGGGTTTCGGTGACTTCCTCGTTGGCGCTGGCGAGGATTTCGCCGGTCTCCGCGCTCACCACGTTGTGCGCGAGCGTGCGGCCGAGCAGGAAATCGTCCGGGGCCACGATTTTCTTGATGCCTGCGGCCTCCATGTCACGGATGTGCTTGACGGTGATGCGCTTGTCCTTGGCGACGATGGTCTTGCCGGACTTGTCGTTGATCTCGAAGCGCGCCACTTCACCGCGCAGGCGCTCGGGCACGACTTCGAACAGCACGTGATTCGGCTCGATGTGAAAGCCGTCGAAATCGAAGAACTCCTTCAGGATCAGCTCCGGCGTGAAACCCAGTGCCTTCAGCAGGATCGTGACCGGCATCTTGCGGCGCCGGTCGACGCGGAAATAGACCACGTCCTTCGGGTCGAACTCGAAGTCGAGCCAGGAACCACGGTAGGGGATGACGCGCGCCGAGAACAGGAGCTTGCCCGAGCTGTGCGTCTTGCCGCGGTCGTGCTCGAAGAACACGCCCGGCGAGCGGTGCAGCTGCGAGACGATGACGCGCTCGGTGCCATTGATGATGAACGAGCCCGTCGTGGTCATGAGCGGAATCTCGCCCATGTAGACTTCCTGCTCCTTCACCTCCTTGGTGGTCGGCCTGGGGGCGTCCTTGTCCAGGATCACCAGGCGCACCTTTGCGCGCAGCGGGCTGGCATAGGTGAGGCCGCGCTGCTGGCACTCCTTGACGTCGAAAGGCGGCTCGCCGAGCTGAAAGCTGACGAACTCGAGCCGCGCGTTGCCCGAGTGGCTGGTGATCGGGAAGATCGAGGTGAACGCCGCCTGCAGGCCCTCGTTCCTGCGGCTCTCCGGCGCCACGTGCGCCTGCAGGAACGCCGTATAGGACTCGAGCTGCGTCGCAATCAGGAACGGCACGGCTTGCACCGTGGCTCGCTTGGCGAAGCTCTTGCGGATGCGTTTACGCTCGGTCAACGAGTAGGTCATGAAGGCTCCTGGCCGCAACTTCTTGAGAGGACAAGGAAAAAACCCTCGGAGCGAGGGCGCTTTCCTTGGCACGGTTCCCGGGGAGGGTCGCTATGACCCCGCCCGGGTTCCGAAGTTCCTTTACTTGATCTCGGCCTTCGCGCCGGCGTCGATGAGCTTTTTCAGCACCGCCTCCGCATCGGCTTTCGAGACGCCCTCCTTTACGGGCTTGGGTGCGCCGTCGACGAGGTCCTTCGCCTCCTTGAGGCCCAGGCTCGTCACTTCTCGCACCGCCTTGATCACGTTCACCTTGTTCTCGCCGGTAGCCGTCAGCATCACGGTGAACTCGGTCTTTTCTTCGGCCGCGGCCGCGGCGGCACCGCCGCCTCCGACCGGCGCGGCAACGGCCACGGCCGCCGCGGCCGAGACCCCAAACTTCTCTTCCATCTCCTTGATCAGCTGCGAGAGCTGAAGGACCGGCATCTTTGCAATCGCTTCCAGAATCTGTGCGTTTTCCACGTGTGATCTCCTGATTCGAATGGGTTCCTGATTAAGCGGCCGACTTTTCCTTCGCGGCTTGCACGGCAGCGAGCGTGCGCACGAACTTTCCGGGCACTTCGTTGAGCGTGCGCACGAACTTCGCGATGGGCGCCTGCAGCGTGCCGGCAAGTTTCGCCAGAAGCTCTTCGCGACTGGGCAGGGTGGCCAGCGCCTTGATGTCCATGGAAGACATCATGGCGTTGGGCATGGCCCCGCCCTTGATGACGAAAAGCTCGTTTTCCTTGGCGAACTCCGCCAGCACCTTGGCCCCCGACACGGGGTCCTGCGCGATGCCGTACACCAGCGGACCGGAGAGCTGCCCGGTGAGCGCCTCGAACGGCGTGCCCTTGACCGCGCGCCGCGCGAGCGTGTTCTTCAGCACGCGCAAGTAGAGGCCGGACTTGCGTGCCTTCGCGCGCAGACGGGTAACCGCTTCGACGCTCAGGCCGCGGTTCTCCGCGACGATGACCGCCTGGGCTTTCGCCAGCTGCGATGCGATCTCGGCAACGACCGCCTGCTTCTGCTCCAGACTGAGACTCAAGGTCTACCTCCTTGCATTGATCAAACGGAGGCCCGTTTCCGGACCCCCACCCTGGCGACCTTGAATCAGGAACCGCACATGCATTCCTGCTTCGGGTGCGCCGTCTGCGTAGGGCAACAACTGGATTAAGCCCATCGGGCCCCTACGGTCTTTGACAGCTGCCGTTCCGTGGAACAGCGGCCCAAAGTTCCATCGTTCCTCACTGCGCCTGCAATGTTGCCGGATCCACCCGCACACCGATTCCCATCGTGCTCGACACCGAGAGCTTCCTCAGAAATACGCCCTTGGTGTGCTGCGGCTTCGACTTGTTCAGCGCGTCCACCAGCGCCGCAAGGTTGTCGCGCAACTGCTCGGGCGTGAACGAGGCGCGGCCGATCGTGCATTGCACGATTCCCGTCTTGTCGGCGCGAAACTGCACCTGGCCAGCCTTCGCATTCTTCACCGCCGCCACCACGTCCGGCGTTACCGTGCCCACTTTCGGATTCGGCATCAGGCCACGCGGGCCGAGAATCTGACCGAGCTGGCCGACGACCCGCATCGCTGCCGGCTCGGCGATGACCACGTCGAAATCGAGCTTTCCGGCCTTGACGGTTTCGGCGAGGTCCTCCATCCCGACTACGTCGGCACCTGCCGCCTTGGCGGCCTGGGCCTTGTCGCCCTGCGCAAACACTGCGATGCGCACTGTCTTGCCGGTGCCGGCAGGCAATACCACCGCACCCCGCACCGTCTGGTCGGATTTCGAGGTGTCGATGCCGAGGTTCACCGCCACGTCCACGGCTTCGTCAAACTTGGCGGTCGCGGTTTCCTTGATGATCTTCATGGCATCGATGACCGCGTAGGCCTTGTTGTGGTCGGTCTTGCTCACGATCGCCCGCCGGCGCTTGGAAACGGCCGCCATTTACAGGCCCTCCACCAGAATGCCCATCGAGCGCGCGCTGCCGGCCACGGTGCGCATCGCCGCCTCCAGGTCGCCCGCCGTCAGGTCCGGCGTCTTCGCCTTGGCGATCTCCTCGACCTGCTTGCGCGTGATCTTGCCGACCTTGTCGGTATGCGGCCGCGGACTGCCGGATTCAATGCCGGCGGCCTTCTTGATGAGCACCGTGGTCGGCGGCGTCTTGATGATGAAGCTGAAACTCTTGTCCGCATACGCCGTAATTACCACCGGCAGCGGCAGACCCGGCTCCACCTTCTGCGTCTGCGCGTTGAACGCCTTGCAGAACTCCATGATGTTCAGGCCGCGCTGACCGAGCGCCGGGCCGATGGGCGGCGAGGGGTTCGCCTTGCCCGCCGGCACCTGCAGCTTGATGAATCCCACTACTTTCTTCGCCATGTCTGGCTCCTATCGGGTGCAAGCGAACGCCGCGGCGCTCTCCCCGTGCAAGTGACTCGGACTCAGGCCTTCTCGACCTGGCCGAACTCCAGCTCGACCGGAGTCGAGCGTCCAAAAATCGTGACCGCCACACGCAGGCGGCTCTTCTCGTAATTGACGTCCTCCACCGTGCCCTGGAAATCGGTGAACGGGCCGTCTTTCACGCGCACCATCTCGCCCACCTCGAACAGGACCTTGGGCTTGGGCTTCTCTACGCCCTCGCGCATCTGCTGCATGATGGCGTTCACTTCCTTTTCCGAGATCGGTGTGGGCCGCATGGCGCTGCCGCCGACGAAGCCGGTCACCTTGTTGGTGTTCTTCACCAAGTGCCAGGTGTCGTCGTCCATCTCCATCTCCACCAGCACGTAGCCGGGGAAGAACTTGCGCTCCGACATGTGCTTCTGGCCACCTTTCATCTCCACGACTTCCTCCACCGGCACCAGGATCTTGCCGAACTTCTCCTGCATGCCGGCGCGCGAAATGCGGTCCTCCAGCGCGCGCTGCACCGACTTCTCGAAGCCGGAATAGGCGTGCACCACGTACCAGCGCTTGCCGGCTTCGGTCTGCTTTAGGTTTTTTTCCATCCGAGGATCAAGTCGTAGAGAACCCACTCAAGTGTCTTGTCGCTCACCCACAGGAACAGCGCCATCGCCACCACGAACGCGAATACCGCGGCCGTCGTCTGCACCGTCTCCTTGCGCGACGGCCATACGACCTTTTTGACCTCAACCGCCGCTTCCTGCGCGAATACCACGAACTCCCGACCGGGCGTCGAGTAACTCGCCACCGCGGCGCCAGCGCCGATCCCCGCGACCACGGCGAGCACGCGCAGCACCAGGGCGCTGTCGCCAAGCCAGTAGTAGCCCGCGATGCCGCCTGCCACCATCGCAACGGCAACCACCAGCTTGAAAATGTCAATTGCGGCCATGTCAGTTTTTGGCAGGGGCAGAGGGAATCGAACCCCCAACCTTCGGTTTTGGAGACCGACGCTCTGCCAGTTGAGCTATGCCCCTATTGCATCCTGTCGTTACTCGATCACCTTGGCGACGACGCCGGCGCCCACGGTCTTGCCGCCCTCGCGGATGGCAAAGCGCAGCCCCTGCTCCATCGCGATCGGCGTGATCAGCGTCACCACCATCTTGATGTTGTCCCCCGGCATCACCATCTCGGTGCCCTTGGGCAGCTCCACCGCCCCCGTCACATCGGTCGTCCTGAAGTAAAACTGCGGCCGGTAATTGTTGAAGAACGGGGTATGACGGCCCCCTTCTTCCTTCGAGAGCACGTACACCTCGCACTCGAACTTCGCGTGCGGGGTGATCGAGCCGGGCTTGGCCAGCACCTGGCCGCGCTCGACCTCCTCGCGCTTGGTGCCGCGCAGCAGGATCCCCACGTTGTCCCCCGCCTGGCCCTCGTCCAGGAGCTTTCTGAACATCTCCACGCCCGTGCACACCGTCTTTTGCGTGGGCCTCAGCCCCACGATCTCGATCTCCTCGCCCACCTTGATCACGCCCCGCTCCACGCGCCCGGTCACCACCGTGCCCCGGCCCGAGATCGAAAAGACGTCCTCCACCGGCATCAGGAACGGCCCGTCGATCGCTCTCTTTGGCTGCGGAATGTAGGAATCCAGCGCCTCGGCGAGCTTCATGATCGACTTCACCCCCATCTCCGTATCCTCCCCCTCGAGCGCCTTCAACGCCGAGCCGATCACGATCGGCGTCTTGTCCCCGGGGAAGTCGTACTTCGACAACAGCTCCCTCACCTCCACCTCCACCAGCTCCAGAAGCTCCTTGTCGTCCACCATGTCGGCCTTGTTCAGGTACACCACGATGTAGGGCACCCCGACCTGGCGCGCCAGCAAAATATGCTCGCGCGTCTGCGGCATCGGCCCGTCCGCGGCCGAGACCACCAGAATCGCCCCGTCCATCTGCGCCGCCCCCGTGATCATGTTCTTGATGTAGTCGGCGTGCCCCGGGCAGTCCACGTGCGCGTAGTGGCGCTTCTCGGTCTGGTACTCCACGTGCGCCGTGTTGATCGTGATGCCGCGCGCTTTTTCCTCCGGCGCCGCGTCAATCTGATCGTAGTTCTTCGCCTCGCCACCGTACTTCTTGGCCAGAATGTGCGTCATCGCCGCCGTCAGCGTCGTCTTGCCGTGATCCACGTGCCCGATCGTGCCCACGTTCACGTGCGGCTTCGTTCGCTCGAATTTGCTTTTTGCCATGACCTTCTTTCGTTTCCGTTCAGTCTCTACGCGCTGCGGTTCTCCGTGGTGCCCATGATGCGGATTGAACGCATGACCTCTCCCTTACCAAGGGAGTGCTCTGCCACTGAGCTACATGGGCCGAATTCTTGGAGCGGGTGAAGGGAATCGAACCCTCGTCATAAGCTTGGAAGGCTTCTGCTCTACCATTGAGCTACACCCGCCTGCTCTCACGTTGCGTCCCTGTTCATTTCACCCGTGCCTGCTCGTCCGCCCGCGAGGCGCCTGAGGACGCGCCCGGTGCTCACGTCCCAGAGCACGACATCGGCGTCCAGACCCTCATGCGTTGCGGCAAGGGTGCCATCGCCGGAAAGAATGCCGCCGGTCGTCGGTTTCCCATGCGCCACCTGCACGACTAAGTCGGGGCTACTCTCCTTGGCGGCTTCCGGAACCTGGTGGGCGACACCGCCTTGGCCGAACACCTGGACAAGGACGGCTGGCATGGC
>CAZAEG010000225.1:0-10527 GCA_964484035.1 uncultured Enterobacteriaceae bacterium
GCCGCGAGCAGGTGCGCGCCCTCGATGAGCGCGCAGCGCTCCGTGCGCCGCGTGCGCGCGTCGTGCGCGAGCGCATGCCAGCGTCGCACGCGCGGGTTGTCCCTGGAGCGCAGCAGGCTCACGCGCCGAGGACCAGGCGCACCGGGGCGAACGAGCGCCGGTGGATCTCGCAGGCGCCGTACTGCGCCAGCCGCGCGAGGTGCGCGGGCGTGGCATAGCCCTTGTGCCGGTCGAGCCCGTAGCGCGGGAATCGCTCGTGCAGCCGAAGCATTTCAGCGTCGCGCGCGGTCTTGGCGAGAATCGAGGCGGCGGAGATCTGCGGCACGGCGCGGTCGCCGCCCACCACCGCGCGCGCGGCGCAGCCGAGCGTCGGGCAATGATCGCCGTCGATCCAGGCCTCTTGCGGCGCCACCGCGAGCGCCTCCACCGCGCGGCGCATCGCCAGCAGCGTCGCCTGGAGGATGTTCAGGCGGTCGATCTCCGCCACGCTCGCGCTTGCGACCGCCCACGCCAGCGCGCGTCCGCGGATCGAAACCGCCAACGCCTCGCGGCGCGTTGCCGACAGCTCCTTGGAGTCCCTGAGACCGGCAATGGGGCGCAACGGATCGAGCAGCACCGCGGCGGCGTAGACCGGCCCGGCGATCGGCCCCCGCCCCGCTTCGTCCACGCCGCAGACCAGGCGCTCAGGCGCGGCTCGCATCGAGGACCTCGAGCACCGCGTCGGCGGCTTTCCGCGCATTGTCCTGCCTGAGCAGCGCGTGCATCTCGCGGAACCTCTGCACCTGGCGCTCCTGCAGCGCCGTGTCGCGCAGCAGCTCGAGCAGCGCCGCGGAGAGCGCCGCCGGTGTGGCGCGGCCCTGGATCAGCTCGGGGACCAGCCGCTCGCCGGCGAGGATATTCGGCATGCCGATGTAGGGCAGGTACAGCATCCGGCGCTGCAGCGCCCACGACAGGGGCGATTGACGGTAGGCGATGATCATGGGCGTCTTCAGCAGCGCGGCTTCCAGTGTCGCCGTGCCGCTCGCCACCAGCGCCAGGTCGGCGGCGGCGAGCGCCTCGTGCGAGTGGCCGAAGAGCAGCGTCAGCGGCAGGTCCGTGCGCCCGTGCGCATGCAGCGTCGCCTCGAACAGGTCGCGCGTTTCGCGCGTCGCCAGCGGGCAGACGAAATGCACGTCCGCGATCTCCTGGCGAAAGCGGTGCGCGGCGAGAATGAACGTCTCGGCCATGTGCTCGAGCTCGGAGCGCCGGCTGCCCGGCAGCAGCGCGACCACCAGCTTGCGCGACGGCAGGCGCAGCTGCGCCCGCGCGCCCGCCTTGTCGACAGTGAGGGGGATGATGTCGGCGAGCGGGTGGCCTACGTATGTGACCGGCAGTCCGGATTTCGCGTACAGGGCGGGCTCGAAGGGAAACATCGCCAGTAGGCGCGTCGCCGAGCGCGCCACGCGCCGCACGCGCCAGCGCCGCCATGCCCAGATCGACGGGCTCACGTAGTGCACCGTCGGGATGCCGGCCTGTTTAAGACGGCGCTCCAGATCGAGGTTGAAATCGGAGGCATCCACGCCGATGAACAGGCCCGGCCGGCTCTCGAGCAGGGCATTGCCGAGCCGGCTGCGGATGCGCATGATTTCGCGATAATGGCGCAGCGCCTCCGCGTAGCCGCGCACCGCCAGCCGGTCCATGGGTACGCTCACTTCGAGCCCCTGCCCCGCCATGCGCGGGCCGCCGATGCCGGAAAAGCGCAGCTGCGGCCGCTGCGCTTTGAGCGCTGCGATGAGGTGGGCGCCGAGCTGATCGCCGGAAGCCTCGCCGGCCACCATGGCGATGTGGTTCGCGCCGTCGCCCACGGCGCTAGCGGATGAAGCCGCGCTTCGAGCGCGCCAGGAAATCGAGCAGCGCGGCGACCTCCGGGCAGTCCGCGGCCTGCGCCGCCAGCGCGCGCTTAGCCTCCTCCAGGCTCAGCCCGGCCCGGTACAGCGTGCGGTAGGCGCGCTTGATGCGGGCGATGGTCTCGGGCCCGAAGCCGCGCCGGCGCAGGCCTTCGCTGTTGATGCCGTAGGGCCTCGCCATGTTGCCGGCAGCCATCACGTACGGCGGCAGGTCCTGCGGCAGGTAGGCGCCCATGCCGGTGAAGCTGTGCGCGCCGATTTGCACGAACTGGTGCACCAGGGTGACCCCGCTCAGAATGGCCCAGTCGCCCACATGCACATGCCCCGCGAGCTCGCAGGCATTGGCGAAAATCGTGTGACTGCCGATCTGGCAGTCGTGCGCGAAGTGCACGTAGGCCATGATCCAGTTGTCGTCGCCGACGCGCGTCACGCCCGCGTCGCGCGCGGTGCCGCGGTTGATGGTGACGTATTCGCGGATCGTGTTGCCGTCGCCGATCTCGACCGCCGTGTCCTCGCCGTCGTACTTCTTGTCCTGCGGCGGCGCGCCGATGGAGGCGAACTGGTAGATGCGGTTATTGCGGCCGATGCGCACCCGGCCGTCGATGACCACGTGCGGCCCGATCCAGCTGCTCTCGCCGACCTCGACCTTTTCGCCGAGGATCGAGTAGGCGCCCACCGCCACTCCCGGCGCGAGCCGCGCGCCCGCGTGGACGATGGCGCTGGGATGCACTTGCGGCGGGCTCACTCCTGCCCCTGGATGCGCTCGGTGCAAAGGATCTCGGCCTCGGCGGCCACGGCGCCGTCGACGCGCGCCACGCAGGCGAATTTCCAGATCGCGCGCTTGTGCGCGAGGATGCTCGCCTCGATCTCGAGCCGGTCCCCCGGCACGACCGGCCTCTTGAAACGCGCGTGGTCGATGCCGGCGTAGTAGTAGATGCTGTTGGCGTCGGGCCGATCACCGCGGGTGCGGAACACGAGGATGCCCGAGGCTTGGGCCATCGCCTCCAGGATCAGGACTCCGGGCATGATCGGGCGGCCCGGGAAGTGGCCCAGGAACTGAGGTTCGTTGATGCTGACGTTCTTGAGCGCGAGGATGCGCTTGCCCGGCTCGCATTCGAGCACGCGGTCGATCATCAGCAGCGGATAGCGCTGCGGCAGGTACTGCAGGACTTGCAGCGCATCCATCGCGGCCATCAGCGTTTCTTCCTTTCCTTGCCCAGGTGCCGGAGCAATGCGGCGTTGCGTGCCCAGGAGGTGTTCTCGTCGAAGGGGTACAGGCCGGTATAGGTGCCGGGCTTGCGGATGGAACGGGTGATGACGGTGGCCGCGGACACGTGCACGTCGTCGCAGAGGCTCAGGTGACCGAGGACCACGGCGGCCCCGCCGAGGGTGCAGCGCCGGCCGATCTGCGTGCTCCCGGCGACGCCGGCGCACCCTGCCATCGCCGTGTGCGCGCCGATGCGGCAGTTGTGCCCGATCTGCACCTGGTTGTCGAGCTTGACGCCGTCCTCGATCACCGTGTCGTCCACCGTGCCGCGATCGATCGTGGTGTTGGCGCCGATCTCGACGTCGTCGCCGATCAGCACGCGGCCGATCTGCGGCACCTTGAGCCAGCGTCCGGCGGCCAGCGCCATGCCGAAGCCGTCGGCGCCGATCACGGCGCCCGAATGCACGACGGCGCGCTTGCCGATGCGGCAGCCCGGATACACCACCACCGAGGGATGCAGCCGGCTGTCGGCGCCCACCGCCGCCGCCTCGCCCAGGGTGCAGCCGGCGCCGATCCAGACCCGCTCGCCCACCTCGGCCGCCGCGCCCACCACGGCGCCGGCGTCGACGCGCGCACTGGCGGCGACCCGTGCGCCCGCGTCGACGTGCGCCGCCGCGTGCACGCCGGGGCGCGGCGCGCTCGCCGGGTTGAGCAGTTGCGAGACGCGCGCGAAATAGGCGTACGGGTTGTCGCTCACGATGCGCGGCAGCCGCGTGAGCGGCTCGGCCTGCGGCCCGAGGATCACCGCCGCGGCGCGCGTCGCCGCGAGCTGCGCCTTGTAGCGCGCCCTGGCGAAGAACGCGATGTCGCGCTCCTGCGCATGCTCGAGGGACGCCACCTGCACGATGAGCACGCCGGCGTCGCCGACCACGCGCCCGCCGAGCCGGGACGCGATCTCGCCGAGGGAAATCGGGCCCGCCATGTCAGCGCGCGGGCGGCTTGCTCTCGAGCGCCTTGATCACCCGGTCGGTGATATCGATGCGCGGATTCGCGTAGACGGCGTCCTGGAAGATGATGTCGTACTTCTCCTGCTCGGCGATCTGGCGGATGACGCGATTCGCCTGCTCGACCACTTGCGCCAGCTCCTCGTTGCGGCGCTGGTTGAGATCCTCGCGGAACTCGCGCTGGCGGCGCTGGAAGTCCCGGTTCAGGTCGTTGAACTCGCGCTCCTTCGCCCGGCGCTGGCTCTCGGGCAGGGTGACGCCCTGGCGCTCGAGCTCGTCCTGCATGCGTTTCAGCTGCTCCGCGGTCTTCGCCAGCTCCTGGTCGCGCTTGGAAAACTCCGCCTCGATCTTCTTCTGCGCACGCACGGCCGGAACCGCGTCGCGCAGGATGCGCGCCGTGTTGACGAAGCCGATGCGGCTTTCCGTCTGCGCCGCTATCGGGAATGCTGCCAACAGTGCCAGGATCGCCGTAAGGCTCTTCACGAATCGCCCAGTCAGTCAGAACGCGGTGCCGAACTTGAATTGTAACCGCTGCACGCGGTCGAAGCCCTCGCGCTCTTTCAGCGGCGAAGCGTACGACAGGCGCAGCGGCCCGAGGGGCGAGGCCCAGGCAAGCGCAATTCCCGCCGCCGCGCGCATCTCGGAAAGCTCGACCGGCGCACCGTCCGCGTAGACCTGGCCGGCGTCCAGGAACAGGCCGAGGCGCAGCGACTTGTCCTGCGCCGCCCCCGGCATGGGAAACAGCAGCTCCACGTTGCCGATCACGCGGCGCGTGCCGCCCAGCGAGTTGCCTTCGGCGTCGCGGGGCCCGAGCGAGAAATCCTCGTAGCCGCGCACGGTGCCGGGGCCGCCGGCATAGTAGTTCTTGAAAAACGGCAGCGGCTTGCCGCCCCTGCCGCTCGCGTAGCCGAGGTCGGCGTTGAGAAACAGCGTCAGGCTGCGGCTGAGCGGCCAGTAGAACTGCTGGTTGATGCCGAGGCGGTAGTACTGCAGATCTCCGCCCGCCAGCTCCGTGCTGAAGCGCGTCAGCAGGCCGTCCGTGGTGACGATCAGGCTGTCGCGCGTGTCGCGCGCCCACGCCCCCGTCAGTGCGCCGTAGCGGTACTGGCTGCCGAAGTCGGCGACGAAATCCTTGTAGATGGCCGAGCTGGTCGCGAACGTCGTGACTTCGACGCTTTCGGCGAGCGCGCCGAAGCTCACCGTGACGCGCTCGGAGAGCGGGTAGGCGAACTTGATGCCGCCGCCGAGCGTGTTGGTGCCGTAGGCGCTGGTGGCGAGCGTCGAGGCATCGACCTCGCGCTTGTAGATGTCGAAGCCGCGGCTGACGCCATCGACCGTGTAGAACGGATCCACGTAGGACAGCGAATAGACCTTGTTGACCGTGCCGCTGTTCAGCTCGAGCGCCAGGTACTTGCCGGTGCCAAAGACGTTGGGTTGCGTGATGGACGCCGAGAGCACGACCCTGTCGAGCGTGGAGAAGCCTACGCCGAGGGAGAGCGCGCCCGTCGCGCGCTCTTCGACCGTGTAGGTGACATCCACCTGGTCGGGCCGGCCTTCCACCGGCGCGGTGTTGACCGCGACGTCGCTGAAATAGCGCGTGCGGTCGATGCGCCGCCGCGACAGCTGGATCTTCGACGCGTCGTAATAGGCGCCTTCGAGCTGGCGCATTTCGCGGCGCACGACCTCGTCGCGCGTCTTGTCGTTGCCCACGACGTTGATGCGGCGCACGTAGACGCGCCGCCCCGGGTCGATCAGGAGGGTGAACGCCACGGTGCGCTGTTCCCGGTTCACCTCGGGCACGGCGTTGGCGTTGGCAAAGGCATAGCCGTCGTTGCCCAGCCGCTCGGAGATCGCCTTCTGCGATTCGATCAGCCGCTGGCGCGAGAACACGTCGCCCGGCTTGATGCGCAGCAGCTTGTCCAGCTCCGCCGCCGGCACCAGTGTCTGAGCGCCGATGCGCACGTCCGAGACCGTGTACTTCTCGCCTTCGCTGATATTGACCGTGATGTAGATGCCCTTGCGCTCGGGCGTGATCGACACCTGGGTGGACTCGACGGTGAAGTCGAGATAGCCCTGGTCCAGATAGTGCGAGCGCAGCGTCTCCAGGTCCGCCGACAGGCGCTGGCGCGAGTACTGGTCGTGCTTCGTGTACCAGGTCAGCCAGCCCGGCGTGCGCAGGACGAACAGCCCGAGCAGCTCCGCCTCCGCAAAGGCGCGCGCGCCGACGATGTTGATGGCGCGGATCTTCGCCACTTCGCCCTCGCTGACGGCAAAACTGACCGCGACGCGGTTGCGCTCGAGCGGCGTGACGGTGGTCTGCACTTCGGCGGCATACTTGCCGCGCGACAGGTACTGGCGCTTGAGCTCCTGCTCCGCGCTCTCGAGCACGGCGCGGTCGAAGATGCGCCCCTCGCCGAGGCCGAGGTCGCGCAGCGCGCGCCGCAGACTGTCCAGCGGAAACTCGCTCACGCCGGAAAAGTCGACCTGCGCGATTGCCGGCCGCTCCTCCACCAGCACCACCAGCACGCCGTTCTCGGCCTCGAGGCGCACATCCTTGAAGAAGCCCGTGGCGAACAGGGCGCGCAGCGCCTGCTGCGCCTTCTCCGCGGTCAGCGTTTCGCCCACCTTGACGGGCAGATAGCTGAACACGGTGCCCGGGTCGGTGCGCTGCACGCCCTCGACGCGAATGTCCTTGACCGTGAAGGGTTGGAACTCCTGTGCGTCCGCGGCGCCGGCCGCCGCCAGCAGTGCCCAGGCGAGCGCTGCGAGAATGCGCTTGCACATCGGCAGTTGCGCTTTCAGCCGGCGAACAGGCGCGTCAGGTCGTTGTAGAACGCAAAGGCCATCAGCACCAGGAGCAGGGCGATGCCGACGCGCTGGCCGAACTCGATGGCGCGATCCGACGCCGGGCTGCCCTTGAGGATCTCGACGACGTAGAACATGAGATGGCCGCCGTCGAGCGGAGGAATGGGCAGCAGATTGAGCACGCCGAGGCTGATGCTGATCAGGGCGAGGAACGTCAGGTAGGGAATCCAGCCGAGCTGCGCCGACTGGCCGGCGAAGTCCGCGATCGTCACCGGCCCGGACAGGTTCTTCCAGGACACCTGGCCGAGCAGCATCCGCCCGAGCATGCGCAGGCTGAATACCGAGATGTCCCAGGTCTTGGCGACCGCATGCCCGATGCTGTCGAGCGGTCCGTGGCGCACGTGCACGAAGATGCGCGCGGCGTGCGCGGCGGGAATCTCCGGCGCGGCGCCGATGCGCCCGATGCGCTCGCCGTTCACGGCGACGTCCTCGGGCGTGACCTGAAGCGTCATGCTGAGCTCGCCCCGCTCGATGCGCAGGAGCGCCGTCCGCGCGGGGCGCCGGCGCACCTCGCGCACCAGGTCTTCCCAGGTCGGCACCGGACGGTTGTCGATGTGGGTTACGCGATCGCCCTTTTCCAGCCCCGCGCGCTCGGCGGCGCCGCCGGACACCACCTGTCCGAGCACCGGCGCCAGCGACGGGCGGTACAGGCGCAAGCCGATGCGCTCGAGGACGTCGCTCTCCACTTCCGCCGCCGGATAGTCGCGCAGGTCCAGCGTCACATTGGAGATCCGGTCGCGCGCGTCGATCAGCTCGAGGCCGAGCGGCTCGCGCTGCAGTGCGGCCTGCAGCACGCGCCAGCGCAGCTCCTGCCAGGTGGCGATCGGCTGGCCGTCGACCGCGCGCACCAGGTCCCCGCCGCGCACGCCCGAGGCTCGCGCAAGCGTCGCGGCGGGGGGCTCGGCCAGCACCGGCCGCGCCTCAGGCAGACCGACCATGTACAGGCCCGCATACACGGCGATCGCGAACAGGAAGTTGAACACCGGGCCGGCGACGACGATCAGCAGGCGCTTGAACACGCCCTGCCGGTTGAAGGCCCGCGCCGCTTCATGAGGCGCTACCGGTGCCTCGCGCTCATCCAGCATCTTCACGTAACCGCCGAACGGAATCGCCGCGATCACCCACTCGGTCTGGTCGCGCCCTTTGCGCCAGGTGACGAGCGGCCGGCCGAAACCCACGGCAAAGCGCAGTACTTTCACCCCGCACAGGCGCGCCACCAGGTAGTGCCCGTATTCGTGCACGACGATCAGCACGCCGAGCGCGACGATGAAGGAGGCCACGGTATGCAGGAACGTCATGCGGCCTGCCCCATCAGCCGGGCGACGCACACCGCGGCGGCGCGCCTCGCGCGCGCGTCCGCGTCCATGACCTGCTCGAGCGTCGCGGCGGTCCCGGCCGCCACCCGGCCGAGCGTGTCCTCGATGGCGGGCGCGATGCCCGTGAACCGCAGCCGGCCGGCGAGGAACGCCTCCACGGCGATCTCGTTCGCGGCATTGAGAATCGCCGGCCCGGTGCCGCCGGCGCCCAGTGCCGCGTAGGCGAGACCCAGGCAGGGGAAGCGCGCCGCATCCGGCTGCTCGAAGCTGAGCTGCCCGACGGCGCCCAGATCGAGCGCACGGGCGCCCGATTCGATGCGCTCGGGAAAGCCGAGCGCGTGGGCGATCGGCACGCGCATGTCGGGGTGCGACAGCTGCGCGATCACCGACCCGTCGAGGTATTCGACCAGCGAATGCACGATGCTCTGCGGGTGGATGAGCACGCCGATGAACTCCGCCGGCAGGCCGAAAAGCCAGTGCGCCTCGATGACCTCCAGCCCCTTGTTCATCATGGTGGCCGAGTCGACGGAGATCTTGCGCCCCATGACCCAGTTCGGGTGGGCGCAGGCCTCGTCCGGGGTCACCCCGGCCAGACGCTCCACCGGCGTGACGCGAAACGGGCCGCCGGAGGCGGTCAGCTGGATGCGGCGCACGCCGCGCAGCCCGACGCCGGCGCCGTCCTGCGGCAGGCACTGGAACACCGCGTTGTGCTCGCTGTCGATCGGCAGCAGCACCGCGCGCGCGTCGCGCGCCGCCCGCATGAACAGCGGCCCGGCCATCACCAGCGCTTCCTTGTTGGCGAGTAGCACGCGCTTGCCGGCGCGGGCCGCCGCCAGCGTCGCGGGCAGCCCGGCGGCGCCGACGATCGCCGCCATGACCGTGTCGCATTCCGGTGCCGCGGCGAGCTCGGCCAGCGCCGCGGCGCCGAAGCGCAGCTCGCATCCGGTGTCGGCGAAGCGCCGCCGCAACGCGGCGTCTTGCGTAAAGCCTGAGAGCACGGCGTAGCGCGGCCGATGACGCTCGCACAGCGCAAGCAGCGGCTGCGCCGAGGTATGCGCCGTCAGCGCATGCACGCGATAGCGCTGCGGATGGCGCGCGACGACATCCAGCGTGCTCGAGCCGATCGAGCCGGTGGCGCCCAGGATCACGAGGCCGCTCGGCTGGCGCGCGTCGGCTTGTCGGTGTTGCGGCGTCATGGCCCGGTCATCTGGTTGAGAAGCATGGCGGCAATCGGCAGGGTTGGCATGACGCTATCGATGCGGTCGAGAACTCCGCCATGGCCCGGCAGCAAGGCGCCGCTGTCCTTGGCACCGGCGCGCCGCTTCAGCCCGGACTCGAACAGATCGCCTACGATGCTCGCGCCGCACAGCAAGGCGGCACCGGCCAGGTATACCGCCCAGGTTGCCCCCTGCACATAGGGCCCGAGCGGCGCACCCGGCAGTGCGCAGATGATAGCGTAGATGAGGCAGGCACCGACGGCTCCGGCCACCCCTTCCCAGGTCTTGCCGGGGCTGATCGACGGCGCAAGTTGCCGCCGGCCGAAGGCGTTGCCCGCGAAGTAGGCCGCCGTGTCTGCGATCCACGCCAGTCCGAGCACGAGCAGCAGATGGCCTGGCGGCAGCGACAGCGCGGCGAAACCCGCCAAGGTGAGCGCCAGGAAGCCGGCCAGCGCGAGCGCGGCGCCTGCCGAGCGCCCGACGCCGCGGCTTAGCCACGCCGGAACCAGCAGCAGCCAGAACACTGCGCCCGCGCCCATCAGCGCATCGCCCCACGCGCTGGCGGGCCCGGGGACCCAGGCAATCGCGCTGCCCAGCAACCCGATCACGATGCCGTAGGCGAGCGCCGCGCGCGCGCCCAGACCGGCGAGTCGGCCCCATTCCGCGCCGGCGAGCACCAGCACGAGCGCGACGAGCAGTGCAAACAGCCGCCGATCCAGGAGCAGCAGCGTGCCGAGGAAGACTGCCAGCAGTACCGCGGCCGTCAGGACGCGCCGCAGCAGCCCTTCAGGCGAGCGCACCGGTCGCCGTGGACTGTGCGCGCTTCGCCTCCTCGAGCTGCTCGCTGGTGCGGCCGAAGCGGCGCTCGCGCTGCGCGTACCAGGCCATGGCCGCATCGAGCGCGGCGGCGCCGAAATCCGGCCACAGGGTATCGGTGAAGTAGAGCTCGGTGTAGGCGAGCTGCCAGAGCAGGAAGTTGCTGACGCGCTGCTCACCGCCGGTGCGGATGAACAGGTCCGGCTCGGGCGCGTA
>CAZAEG010000226.1:0-3001 GCA_964484035.1 uncultured Enterobacteriaceae bacterium
ATCGTGTTCCAGGCGCAGCGCGACGCGCGCACCGGGCTGATCGTCGGCGCCGAGAGCCAGCTGCGCTGGCGCGACGCGAGCCTGGGCGCCGTGCCGGTGGCGAAAGCCATCGCCGCCGCGGAGTCGGCGGGCCTGGTGAACGAGGTGACGCTGTGGCTGGTGAACGGCGCGCTGCGCAACTGCCGCCAGTTCCGCGACGCCGCCGGGCTCGACCTGCGCGTCGGCGTCACGCTCTCGGCGAAGAGCCTGCGCCAGGCCGACCTGCCCGACTTCGTGCTGAGCGCGCTGAAGACCTGGAACCTGCGCCCGAGCCGGCTGTCGCTGGAGATCACCGAGACGCAGGTGCTGGCCTCGAGCCTGGAGTCGGTGCAGACGCTGCAGCGCCTGCGCGCGGCGGGCGTGCGCCTGTCGCTCGACGATCCGGGCGCCGGCTACGCGTCGCTCGCCTGGCTGGCGACGCTGCCGTTCCACGAGCTGCGCGTCGACCTCGCCAACATCGGCGACATCGTCGATTCGCCGCAGCACCTGGCGCTGGTGCGCGCGCTCGTCGAACTCGCGCACCGCCTGAAGATGGAAGTGCTGGTGGCGGGGGTGGACAACGAGGAAAGCATGACGCGCCTGAAGCCCCTGGGCTGCGACCTGATCCAAGGCGCGGTGATCGGCAAGCCGCTCGAGACGCCCGAGTTCATCAGGCGATTCCGCGTCGACTGAGCCGCGGGGCCGCGCGCGGCCCCGCGGCGCCACAATTCATCGCCGCTTCGCCACAATCACGCTGCATACTGCAGCCTGTCGACAGGAGACCCGCGCCATGCGACATGCCAGCCTCGCGATCACACTCGTACTCGGCCTTGCCGCCTGCGGCGACGCCGAGCCGCCCCAGCCGGCCGCCGTGCCCGCGCCGCCCAAGCCCGTGACGCAGGCGCCGGCGAGCGCGCCGACGCCGCCGCCCACGCCCGTCGCCGCGCCGCAGCCCTCCGCCGACGAGCTGCTCGCCGAGCGCGTGAAGCAGGCGCTGCGTGACACGCGCAAAGTGGACGGCCAGGGCGTCGGCGTGCGCGTCGCCGACGGCACCGTCACCCTCTACGGCACCGCGCGCAGCGCCGACGAGGCGCGCCGCGTCGAGCAATTCGTCGCCGGCGTGCCGGGCGTGCAGGCGGTGCTCAGCAAGCTGGTGATCGTGCGCGGCTCGTAGCCGCGGCGCGAAAGCCGGCGCGGTACGCCGCGCGCCGCTCTTCGGCGCTGCGCCCGAGCGCGCAGTACAGCGCGTGCGGCGTGAGCAGTGCGTCGGCTTCGCCCAGGGCGTTGGCGCGATAGCTCGACCAGCGGTAGTGCGCCGGGTGGCGCACGAGGCCGGCGCGCACCGGGTTCAGCTCGATATAGCGCATGCAGGCGAGGACGTAGCGCCGGGTGTATACGGGCGTGGCGTCGAACCCGCGCGCGCGCACGGCGCGGATCAGGGGCATCGCGCCGTCCGGCCGGTCCGGCGTCAGCAGCAGGTGCACGTGCGTGCCCATGAGGACGTAGGCGTGCACCGGGCAACGCGCGGCCGTGCGCAGCCGTTGCAGACAGGCGCAGGGGTCCGCGCCATCGCTGCGCAGCACAAGATGCAGCGGGACGCCGGGCTGCTGCGGGCAGGGATGCCGTGCCATGCCGCAGCAACGCCCGTGGCGGGGAGGCGGTTGACGCCGGGCGCGCGCGCCACCGAGTTAGGATGTCGGCTTGCGCATCACCGAGGTTCGTCATGAGCGCTCCGGAAAGACCCGCGCCACAGGCGCCGCAGGACCCGATCCAGGACCTGGCCGAGAAGCTCTACGTGCAACTGTGCGGCCGCATCTACGGCGCGGGCGGCGAGAAGCCGCAGCCCAAGGCCGTGGCGCAGCTGTGCTTCAAGCTCGCCGAGTCCTTCATCGCCGCGAACAACGAGTTCAATCCCACCGCCGTCGCCGCGCGCGAGGCGAAGAACAAAGCCTCGGTGAATCTCGACTCGGTGCAGATCGATTTCGGCCCCGCCGGCAACGGCTGAATCGACAGTCCGCTGATTTCGAACGGAAACTCGCACGGCCTTTCGCCTGTCACAGGCCTATGGCCAAGCCCGTACGCCGCATCCTGGAAGCGCTCGAGGCGCGCGAGCGCAGCGTGCGCGACAAGATCGCCGAGCGCCGCGACGCGCTCGAGGACGCCTCGCGCCCGGTCGACCCGGCGGGCGACGTCGCCGACAAGGCTTTCGCGCGCACGCGCGCCGAGGTCGAGCACGACCTGATCGAGATGTCGCTGCAGGAGCTCGCCGAGATCGCCGCCCTGCGCGAGCGCGTGGCGAACGGCACCTACGGCGAATGCATCGAGTGCGGCGAGCCGATCCCGGCGGCGCGGCTCGAGGTGAACCCGACGGCGCGCCGCTGCGCCGCCTGCCAGGCGCGGCACGAGAGGCTGACCGGGGGGCTCGGCCGGTGAGGAACTTCCTGCTTGCACTGATGCTGGGCATCATCGTCGGTGCGGTCGGCACCTGGTACTTCGCGCAGGAGCGCGAGTCCGCGGGCGCACGGCAGGAGGCTGAGCGCCGCGCGGGCGAAGCCGGCGCCAAGGCGCGCGAGGCGCTCGGGCAGGCCGCGGCCGAAGCGAAGGCCGCGATCGCGGCGAAGCTCGACGCGCTCCAGCTGCGCTCCCAGGACGTGCGGGAGGACCTTGCGCGCAGCGGCCGCCTGGTGCGCCGCACCGCACGCGAGGCCGGCGACGCGATCAGCGACGCCGGACGCGACGCCGCGATCACCGCCGAGATCAAGGGCAAGCTCGCCGCCGATCCCGAGTTCTCGGCGCTCGCCATCGACGTCGACACGAACGCCGGCCGCGTGACGCTCTCGGGCAGCGCGCCCTCGCACGAGGCGATCGGGCGCGCGACGCTGCTCGCGCTCGAGACCCGCGGCGTGCGCGAGGTGGTCTCGACGCTGCAGGTGTCCTCCGGCTAGAGCCTCGAGCACCGCGAGCCCGGTCCACTCGCGGCGCG
>CAZAEG010000227.1:0-3275 GCA_964484035.1 uncultured Enterobacteriaceae bacterium
GGACCCGCGGTGGCAGGCGGCTTCGAGCTCGCGCTGTGGTGCGACGTGCGCGTGATGGAAGCGTCGGCCTACTTCGGCGTCTACTGCCGGCGCTGGGGCGTGCCGCTCGTCGACGGCGGCACGGTGCGCCTGCCGCGCATCGTCGGCATGGGGCGCGCCCTGGAGATCATCCTCACCGGGCGCAAGGTGCCGGCGGAGGAAGCCCTGCGCATCGGCGCCTGCGAGCACGTGGTGAGCGAGGGAGGCTCGCGCGCGTTCGCCGAGGCGATGGCGCACGAGATCGCGCGCTTTCCGCAGGCCTGCGTGCGCGCCGACCGGCGCTCGGCCTACGCGCAGCAGGGCCTCACCCAGCGCGAAGCGATGCGCAAGGAGTGGTACAACGGCTATCCGGCGTTCGTCGCCGACGGCGCCGCGGGCGCGGCGCGCTTCGCCTCAGGCAAGGGGCGGCACGGGGACTTTCGCGACATCTGAGCTGCGCGCGGGCAGCGCGCCGAGCACCGCCCGCCGCTCGGCGTCGCTCATCTCGCCCCAGCGCGCGATCTCCTCGAGCGTGCGCCGGCAGCCGCGGCAGTAGCCGCTTTGCGCATCCATCACGCAGACCTTGTTGCAGGGCGAAGCGACGCTCAAGCGGCCCGCTTCGCGGCCAGCGCCTTCGCCGCCTTGGACGCCGGCTCCTTGCCGATGACGCCGCAGATCCAGCGGCCGATGTCGACCACCTTGTCGAGGTCGACGCCGGTCTCGATGCCCAGGCCGTTCAGCATGTACAGCACGTCCTCGGTGGCGACGTTGCCCGACGCGCCCTTGGCGTAGGGGCAGCCACCCAGGCCCGCGACCGACGAGTCGAAGGTCGCCACGCCCATCTCGAGCGAGGCATAGATGTTGGCGAGCGCCTGGCCGTAGGTGTCGTGGTAGTGGCCGGCGAGCCGCCCGAGGGGTATCTGCCCGGCGCAGGCTTCGAGCATCGCCCGGGTCTTGCCCGGCGTGCCCACGCCGATGGTGTCGCCGAGCGAGATCTCGTAGCAGCCCATGTCGTGCAGCGCGCGCGCCACCTCGGCGACCCTGGCGGGCGCGATCTCGCCCTCGTAAGGGCAGCCGAGCACGCAGGAGATGTAGCCGCGCACCTTGATGCCGGCCGCGCGCGCGGCCGCGGTCACCGGCCGGAAGCGCTCGAGGCTCTCCGCAATCGTGCAGTTGATGTTCTTCCTGGAGAACGATTCGGAGGCCGCGCCGAACACCGCGACTTCGGTCGCGCCGGCGGCGCGCGCCGCCTCGAATCCCTTCAGGTTGGGCGTGAGCACCGGGTAGGACACGCCGGGCCTGCGGCGGATGCCTTCCAGCACCTCGGTGTGGTCGGCCATCTGCGGAATCCACTTCGGCGAGACGAAGGCGGTCGCCTCCACCGCCGGCAATCCCGCGTCGGCGAGCCGCTCGATCAGCTCGAGCTTCACCTTCGTCGGCACTTCCATTTTCTCGTTCTGCAGGCCGTCGCGCGGCCCCACTTCGACGATGCGCACCTTCTTCGGCAGTCCGGCCATCGGCTACTCCAGTGTCAGCAGTTCGGCGCCCTCGGGCACCTGCTCGCCGGCGGCGAAGTGGATCGCCTTCACCACGCCGTCGGCCGGCGCGCTGATCGTATGCTCCATCTTCATCGCCTCGAGGATGAGGAGCGGCGCGCCTTTCTCGACGCGCGCGCCGGCCTCGACGAGGAGCGCGATCACCTTGCCGGGCATCGGCGCGGCGAGGCTGCCCGGCGCGCTCTCGTCGTCCTCCGCGGGCAGTCCCTCTTCCAGCCTCAGCACCACGCGCGCGCCGCCCGCGGACACGTGCCAGTCCGGCCCCACGCGCACCGCGCGCGCCTCGAACACGCGGCCCGCCAGCTGCAGGCGCAGGCTCCCCGGCGCAGTGCGCTCGCCCGCGAGCGCGTGCTCGCGCCCGTCGATCGTCAGGCCGTAGGCGCCGGGTCGGAACTGCAGCGTGACCTCGTGGCGGCGGCCCTGTTCCGAGAACACGAAGGAATGGTACGAGCCCTGGTTCAGGCGCCAGCCGTCGACGCTGTCCCAGGGCGAATACGGATCGCCCGAGCCCGCGGCGCGCGCGCGCGCCTCGTCGGCTTCCTCCAGCAGCTCGGCCATGGCCGCGGCCGCGAGCAGCTCGTGCGAGGCGGCCTGCGCCGGCGCGAACAGCGCCGCGCGATTGCGCTCGATGAGGCCGGTATCGAGTTCGCCGGACGCAAAGGCGCGGCTGCGCACCACGCGCTCGAGGAACGCGACGTTGGTCTGCACGCCCGCGATCTCCACGGCTGCGAGCGCCGCGCCGAGCCGCGCGAGCGCCGCCGGCCGGTCCTCGCCCCAGGCGACGAGCTTCGCGATCATCGGGTCGTAGTGCGGCGTGATCGTCGCGCCCGCCTCGACGCCGGTGTCGATGCGCACGGCCTGCGTCGCCTGAGGAAAGCGCAGGTGCGCAAGGCGCCCGGTCTGCGGCAGGAAGCCGCGCTCCGGGTCCTCGGCGTACAGGCGCGCCTCGATCGCGTGGCCGTGAATCGCAAGCGCTTCCTGCGCGAGCGGCAGCGGCTCGCCCGCGGCGACGCGCAGCTGCCATTCGACCAGATCGAGCCCGGTGATCATCTCGGTGACCGGGTGCTCGACCTGCAGGCGCGTATTCATCTCCATGAAATAGAACTTCCCGTCCTGCCCGGCGATGAACTCCACGGTGCCGGCGCCGACGTAGCCGACCGCGCGCGCCGCCGCCACCGCCGCCGCGCCCATTTCCCCGCGACGCGCGGCGCTCATGCCCGGCGCCGGGGCCTCCTCCAGCACCTTCTGGTGGCGCCGCTGCACCGAGCAGTCGCGCTCGAACAGATGAATGCAGGCGCCCTGCGCGTCGCCGAACACCTGCACCTCGATGTGACGCGGGCGCTCGAGGTAGCGCTCGACCAGCACGCGCGCGTCGCCGAACGCGGCCTTGGCTTCGCGTTGCGCGCCCTCGAGCGCGCCCTGGAAATCGCCCGCCTGCGTCACGATGCGCATGCCCTTGCCGCCGCCGCCGGCCGAGGCCTTGATCAGCACCGGATAACCGATCTTTTGCGCCTCCCGCGCGAGGAGCGCCGGCTCCTGTTTCTCGCCGTGATACCCGGGCACGAGCGGCACGCCCGCCTTCTCCATCAGGCGCTTGGCCGCCGACTTGTCGCCCATGGCGGCGATCGCCTCGGGCGGCGGCCCGATGAAAACAAGCCCCGCCTTGGCGCAGGCGCGCGCGAACGCCTCGTTCTCGGACAA
>CAZAEG010000228.1:0-3808 GCA_964484035.1 uncultured Enterobacteriaceae bacterium
CGATGTCGGCAGAGAGGTCGCGCAATTGCGCGATCGCCAGCGTCCAGGCGAGGCGGTCTCCGGCGCGTCCGAAGTCGCCGCGCACCGTGGCCCGGCTCGGGCCGAATTTCAGCTCGGCCTGCGCGCGCGTGACGCGCTCGCCCGAGAAGTGCGCACGACCCCGGCTCTCGAACGGCTGCTCGAGCAGGGTGCTCGCCTCGAGCGTCCAGCGCGCATCGAGCGCCGTGACTGCGCCGAGCTTGCCTTCGGCCTCTGCGCTGCCATGCATCGATCCTTCCGGGTACGGTCCGAAGGCGGCCGGATTGACGCCCTCGAGTGCGAGCCGCACTTGCACGTCGATCGCCGCGCCTTGGCGCACGGCGCGCCCCTCGAGGCGCATGCCCGCCTGCGCCAGCGTGCCTCGCACCGACTGCTCGTCCCGGGCGAGGGCAATGTCGAGATTGCCTTGCAACGCCATGTGCCGAAGGGTGCCGTGAATCGATTTGGGGTCCAGGGCACGCACCTCGACGACGGCGCGCAGGTGCTGCGCGTCGACGTCGCCCGAACCGGTGAGCGTGCCGCCACCCGGCAATTCGATGCGCAGCTGCTGCAGTGCGGCGCGCGCGAGATCGGGACTGGTGAAGCGGGTGTGCGCTGCGACGACGGGCAATCCACCGGTGTCGAGCGCCGCAGGAGCGGCATTGGTGAGCGACAGGGTGCCGGCGTACGCGCCGCTTGCGGCCTCGAGCTGCAACACCGCGGAGAGCACAGTCCCAGGCAGCGCTACATCGATACGCGCAAGATTCGCCGGCCCGGCGCGCGCCTCGAGCGAGCGCAGGGCGGGCGTCTCGAAGGGCGCGACGATCAGCGTGGCCTGCGCGGGGATTCCCGCGATCGTCGCTTCCAGTGCGGCCTCGAGGCGTTCGAACGAGCCCTTCACCTGCACCTCGACGCTCGCGGGGAAGCGCTCGTCGGGCCGCGTGAACGCGCCGAGGGCGAGCAGCGTGCGTGGACCGAGCACCACGTGCGCGAAACGCAGGTCGCTCAGCAAGTGCCGCGCGTCCCCTCGTTGCAGCTCGAACCGCGCGATCGACACCTGCAGCAGGCGGATGCCGAACGGCAATGCCACGCCGGAAGAGGCCGCCGGGGCTACGGCATCGCGCCCCGCCAGCACGACCTGCAGCGATTCGACGTTCAGCGGCTCGACGCCCAGGGCGCCGCGCAGCAGCGCCAGGGGATTGCCTTCACCACGCACGCCCCGCGCTTCAACGCGGACCCTGTCGTCGGCGTACGCCATGCGCCCGAAGCGGACCTCGGCGGCGAGGGTGCCGCTGGCTTCCTCGAGCGCAAGCCTGCCGCCGCTCGCGGACACGACGCGCGCCAACGCCCAGTGCAGTCCTGCTTCGGTGCCTACCAGCCACGCCAGACCGGCGAACGACGCCGCCGCGGCGAGCACCAGCAGGACGACGAGAGCGCGCCATCTGCGTTTCATCAGAAGAAGTATCCGACGGACAGGTGCAGGCGCAGCTCGCGCGTGTCTTCGCCGTAGGCGAGGTCCACGCGCGCCGGCCCGATCGGGGTGCGCAGGCGTGCGCCGAAGCCGTAGCCGAGCGCCGCGCGGAAACGCTCGCCCTCATCCCAGGCGTCGCCCGCATCGACGAACGCCGCGATACCCCAGTCTTCGGCGAACCAGTGCGTGTACTCGGCGCTGGCGACGAACAGCCTGCGCCCGCCGACGATCGCCTCGCCCTCGCGCACGCCCAGGCTCTCGTACGCATAGCCGCGCACGGTCTGGTCGCCGCCGGTGCGGAACAGGAACGTGGTGGGGATGCCCTGGCGCGTGTCGGCGCGCACCGCGCCCGCCTGCGCGCGCAGCAGGAGGTCGTCGCGGCGGCCCAGGGGGATGAAGAGCGACCCCTTGCCGATCGCGCGCAGGAACTTCTGCGTGGACAGCGAAGGCAGCCCGCCGCCGACTTCCGCGCTGCCGAAGTAGCCGGCGCGCGGGGCGATCACGTCGTCGGTGCTGCGGAATCCGCGCCGCAGGCCGAGGTACACGGCGTGGCGGCTGTCGGCGAGGCTCGTACCGGTGCGCCGGTCTTCGAGGTGCCAGGACAGGATGGCCGCCGAGTTCGCCAGGTCCGTGCCGAAATTGTGCGCCACGCCGAGCGCGAACGAGCGCGCCACCTCGTTCTGGATGTCCGTCCGGCTGGCGCTCGAGAAGAAGTTGTTCCAGCGGGCATTGCGCCGCGGCGGCGAGTCCAGGTCGAGCTGCACTTCCTGCTTCTTGCGGTCCACGCTCACGCCGCTGCGTAGGCGCCACGCCGAATCGCGCAGGTCCTGGTCGCCATAGCGCAGCTGCAGCCGCGGGCCGACGTCGGTGTTGTAGCTCACGCCCGTCTCGACATTCTTGGACTGTCCTTCGACGACCGCCACGCGCAGCGGCGCGGCGGCAGCGTGCGCGGCCTGCGCGTCGATTTCCGCCTGCACGCTGGCGAAGTAGCCGGTCTCCACCAACCGGCGCTGGTAGACGACGAGGACGTCGCGGTCGTAGTCGTCACCGGGACGCGTCGGATTCATGTTCTCGACGATCTGCGCGGGGTAGCGCCGGGTGCCGGACACCTGGACCGGGCCGAAGCGAAAGGGCGGGCCGCTTTGCAGTTCGACCGACAGGCTCGCCTCGCGGGTCGCCGGATCGACCCGCGCTTCGCTTGCGTCGAGTCGCGCCGCGGCGTAGCGCCAGCGCGCCAGCTCGCGCACCGCCTGGCGCTTCGCGCGCTCCCAGTCTTCCTGCCGGAACGGCTGTCCGCGCGGCAGCGCCCAGGTGCTGCGCACGCGATCGAGCGACGCGCGCGCCGCGTCGTCCGTCGCCGCCGGCCCGCTGAAGCGGATCTCGACCGCGGCGACGCGGGTGCGCTCGCCGGGCTCGAGCTGCACGAGCACCCGCCAGGGCCGGGCCTGCTCGTCGATCGCGATGCGCACTTGCGGCGAGAAGTAGCCTTCCGTGGCGGCCACTTCACGCGCGTCCCGCTCGGCTTCGTCAACCAGTCGCCGCAGCAACTCGGGGGTCATCTGCGGGTCGTCCTGCCAGCGGATCAGATTGAGGCCCTTGCGCAGCGGCTCGGCGAGCGTTTCCGGCGCCTCGATCTCGACACGATACGTCAGGCCGGCCGCAACGGCCGGCGCGCAAGCCTGCGCGAGGAGGATGGCCATCAGCCAGAGAATGCGCCGCATCAGCGTTGGACAGGCGAGCGCTGCATAGGCTCGGGATTCTATGTAAGAATCCTGCCGTCCTTGGAGGAGGAACAGGCTCGATGACCATCGACATCGGGACGTTGGACACGTTTCCCAAGCTTCTGCTGCACCATGCGCGGGTGCGCGGCGCGCTGCCGGCGATACGCGAGAAGGACTTGGGCATCTGGCAGACCTGGACCTGGCGCGAGTTCGCCGACGAGGTGCGCGCGCTCGCCTGTGCGCTCGCCGGCCAGGGGCTGAAGCGCGGCGACCACATGGCGCTGGTGGGCGACAACCGCCCGCGCGTCTACGCCGCGATGTGCGCGGCGCAGTGCCTCGGCGCGATCCCCGTGCCGCTCTACCAGGATGCGGTCGCTGCCGAGATGGCGTTTCCGATACAGAACGCGGAGATCGAGCACGCGCTCGCCGAGGACCAGGAGCAGGTCGACAAGCTGCTCGAGATCCTGCCGCGCTGCCCGACGCTCAAGCACATCTGCTACGACGAGCCGCGCGGCTTGCGCTACTACGCGCAGCCCGAGCTGACGAGCTACGACGCGCTGCTGGAGGCGGGGCGCGCGGCGCTCAAGCGCGATCCGGC
>CAZAEG010000229.1:0-4412 GCA_964484035.1 uncultured Enterobacteriaceae bacterium
GCCATCGAGCTGATCCTGGAGGCCGTCGCCAAGGCGGGCTACAAGGCCGGCTCGGAGGTGTGCCTGGCGCTGGATTGCGCCGCCACCGAATACCACCGGGACGGGCGTTATGGGCTCGCCTCGGAGAAGCTGCAACTCAACGCCGCGGAAATGTGCGACTACCTCGCCGCGCTCGCGGAGCGCTACCCGATCGTGTCGATCGAGGATGGCATGAGCGAGGACGACTGGGACGGCTGGACGCGGCTCACGCAGCGGCTCGGCGGCCGGGTGCAGCTGGTGGGGGACGACTTGTTCGTTACCAGCACGCGCACGCTGCGCGAGGGTATCAAGCGAGGCGCGGCCAACGCCATTCTCATCAAGGTCAACCAGATCGGCACGCTGACCGAGACGTTCGCGGCGATCGAGCTCGCTAAGCGTTCCGGCTATGGCGTGGTGATATCGCACCGCTCGGGGGAGACCGAGGACACCACCATCGCCGACATCGCGGTGGGCACCAACGCGCTGCAGATCAAGACCGGGTCGCTGTCGCGCTCGGAGCGCGTCGCCAAGTACAACCAGTTGCTGCGCATCGAAGAGGACCTCGGCGACTCGGTCAGCTACCCCGGTCGGGAGGCCTTCGCGCGGCTGCGCTGACATGAAGCTCCTGGGCGGCCTCCTCGCGGCGTTGATTGTGCTCATCCAATACCCGCTGTGGCTGGGCAAGGGCGGGTGGATCCGTACCTGGGAAATCGGGGCGCGGGTGAGCGCGCAGCAGGACAAGAACGCCGCCCTCGAGCAGCGCAACGTTGCCCTGGACGCGGAAGTGCGCGACCTCAAGCAAGGGCTGGAGGCCATCGAGGAGCGCGCGCGCTACGAGCTGGGCATGATCAAGCCCGGCGAGGTATTCTTCCAGGTCGTCGAGGACGGCAGGAAGCAGGAAACGGCCGCGCCATGAACCTGCACGCGAAGCTCAAGGAACGCGAGGCCCAGGGCCGGCCGCTGCGCCTGGGCGTGATCGGCGCGGGCAAGTTCGCCACCATGTACATCGCGCAGGTGCCGCGCACGCCGGGCGTGCACCTGCTGGGCATCGCCGACCTGAACCCGGCGCAGGCGCGGGCCAACCTCGAGCGCACGGGCTGGGCGCCCGGGCATTTCGGCGCCGCTTCGCTCGATGCGGCGCTGAAGGAGCGGCGCACGCATCTGGGCGAGGACTGGCGCGCGCTGGTGCAGCACCCCGCGATCGACATCGTCATCGAGGCCACCGGCAACCCGCTCGCCGCCGTCGAGCACGCGCTGGAGGCGTTCCGCCACGGCAAGCACGTGGTGATGGTGACGGTGGAGGCCGACGCGTTCTGCGGGCCGCTGCTCGCGCGCAAAGCGTCGGCGGCGGGCGTGGTGTACAGCCTCGCCTACGGCGACCAGCCGGCGCTCATCTGCGAGCTCGTGGACTGGGCGCGCGCCGCGGGCTTTCCCGTGGTGGCGGCGGGCCGCGGCCACAAGTGGCAGGCGCACTACGCGCAGTCGACGCCGGAAACGGTATGGGGCTACTACGGTCTGACCCCGGAGCAGGCGAAGATCGGCGGCCTCAACCCGAAGATGTTCAATTCCTTCCTCGACGGCTCGAAGCCCGCGATCGAGACGAGCGCCGTGTGCAACGCAACCGGCCTCACTCCGGCGCCCGGCGGTCTCGCATACCCCGCCGGTCGGATCGACCAGATTCCCGACCTCATGCGCCCGTGCGCCGAGGGCGGCGTCCTGCACCACAAGGGCCAGGTGGAAGTGGTCTCGTCCCTGCAGCCGGACGGCACCCCGGTCGACTACGACATCCGCTTCGGCGTCTGGGTGGCGTTCGAGGGTGAAAGCGAATACATCCGCCGCTGCTTCGCCGAGTACGGGGTGAAGACCGACGACAGCGGCCGCTACGCGTGCCTGTACAAGCGCTGGCACCTGATCGGGCTCGAGGTCGGCATCTCGGTGGCTTGCGTAGGCCTGCGGCGCGAGCCGACGGGCTGCGCCACGGGATTCCGCGCCGACGCCGTGGCGACCGCCAAGCGCGCGCTGAGCGCGGGGGAGCTGCTGGACGGCGAGGGCGGCTACACGGTGGTGGGCCGGCTCATGCCTGCCGCCGATTCGCTGGCGCAGGGTTGCCTGCCGCTCGGCCTGGCGCACGGCTGCAAGCTGCTGAAGCCCTTGGCGGCCGGGCAGCCGGTGCGCTGGAGCGACGTCGCCGTGGACGAGTCGGTCGCCGCGGTGCGCCTGCGGCGCGAGATGGAGTCGGAGTTCGGCGCCCGGGAACGCCATGCCGCCTGAGAGCGGACCGCGCTTTCTCACCAAGTTCACCTTCAGGATCCGCACCCGCAGCGGCACGCCGGTGGAGAACCTGATGGTGCAGGCCACCGACCGCGCGCAGGCGGAGGGCCGCATCAACCAGATGTACCCCTATTGCGAGATCGTCGAGTGCCGCGAGCTGACGGCGATGCCGCGCGACGAGGCGGCGAGCCTGGACAGCATCCTCACGATCATTGCCCGGGACGAGGGCGAACCTCGATGAACCCCGAGGCGAGCAGCTCGTCGACCAGCGCGTCGTAGTCCTCCGCGCCCTTGCTGTCCGGGGCGTGCGCGAAGACGTCCTTGCGCACCGACGGGCTCTCGGCGAGAGACACGTTCTCGGAGATGCGCGTGCTGCAGATGTCGGCGCCAAAGCGCGCCTGTAGCGCCTCGGCGATCTGGTGCGAGAGCTTGCGCCGGGTGTCGAAGCGCGTGACCACGTAGCGCCGCGCCACGCGCTTCTTCAGCACGTGCTCCAGGGCCTGCAGCGTCTTCTCGCACTGCTGCACGCCTTTCAGCGCCAGGTAGTCCGCCGACACCGGGATGAGGACGCGGTCGGAGGCGAAGATCGCCGACAGCGACAGCACGCCGAGCACCGGGCAGCAATCGATGACGATCGGCCGGTCGGTGTTGAGGTTCTCGCGCACGATGCCGAGGTTCAGGCGGTTGAGAACGTTGGCCCCCTTGCCGTAGTGGGTATCCACCTTGGAGAGCTCGACGTGGGCGGAGATCGCGAGCCAGCCGCCGGCGGCGGGCCGGATGAGCTGGGTCAGCGGCTTGGAGAGCTGGTAGAAGCCGAACACCGAATCGTCGGAGCGCTCGACGGCGGCGTTGCAGACATAGGACAGGTGCGCTTGCGGGTCGAGGTCGATCGACAGCGGATTGAAGCCGCGGCGGGCCAGCGCCGCGGTGAGGTTGAGCGAGGTCGTGGTCTTGCCGACCCCGCCCTTCTGGTTGAATACGGCGATCTTGGCCATGCGCTGCCCCCCGGTGACGCTACCTAGGGGGAGCGCCGCCTGTCAATCAACTAATGCCCGGTTTTCCGAACACTTCCTTCGCGCAGCGGAACGCCACCACCGCCGCCGGCACGCCGCAGTAGATCGCCACCTGCAGGAACACCTCGCGGATCTGCTCCCGGGTGAGGCCGTTGTTGAGCGCGCCGTTGATGTGCAGCTTCAGCTCGTGCTCCTTGCCTAGCGCCGAGAGCATGGCGAGGTTCAGCATCGAGCGCGTCTTGCGGTCGAGGCCGGGCCGGTTCCAGATGTCGTTCCAGCAGTAGGTGTTGAGCAGGTCGACGAACGGCTTGCTGAAATCGTCGGCACCCGCCATGGCCTTGTCGACGTAGGCGGCGCCCAGCACCTCGCGGCGCGTCTTCAGGCCGTCGTCGAATCGCTCTTTCTGGCTGCGCTTGTCCATGCTGTCTCCGTTCAGATGATGTCCTCGTAGCGTATGCCCGCGCGCCGCAGCAGGGCGTCGAAGGGATGAGCGTAGTCGAACGACGCCGCGCGGCCCGGGGTCGCCTCGAGCGCGCGCTGCGCGATGGGGAGGTTCTCCCCGGCCATGGCGTCCGTGGCCGCCTGGATCTCGCACGCGCGCTGCAGCATCCAGTAGGTCAGGAAAGCCAGCGCAACGCTGGGGCAGGCGACCAGGAGCCCATGATTGCGCAGGATCAGGATCGGCTTGTCGCCGAGGCTCTTCACGAGCCGCGGCTGCTCGGCCAGATCGGTGGTCACGCCCTCGAAGTCGTGATAGGCGACCCGGCCGTAGAGCACGGCGCTGTAGAAATTGTCGTAACGCAGCCCTTCCTTTTTCGAGGCGACCGCGCTGCCGGCGGTGGTATGCGTGTGGATGACGCAATGCGCGTCCTCACGCGCCGCGTGGACCGCGCTGTGAATGACGAAGCCCGCCGCGTTCACGGGATACCTCGAGTCGCCGACCGGCTCGCCGGCGAGGTTGACCTTGACCAGGTTGGTCGCCGTCACCTCGCTGTAATTCAGGCCATAGGGGTTGATCAGGTAGTGGCGCTCGGCGCCGGGCACGCGGGCGGTGATGTGGTTGTAGATCAACTCGGTCCAGCCCAGCCAGTCGAAGGCGCGGTACAGCGC
>CAZAEG010000230.1:0-3126 GCA_964484035.1 uncultured Enterobacteriaceae bacterium
CAGGCGCAGCAGCATGTCCCAGTCCTCCGCGCAGGCGAGGCTCTCGTCGAATCCGCCACAGCGTTCGAAGCATTCCCGGCGCGCGCCCCAGGTCGCCGTCGGAATCAGATTGCGCACCAGGAGCAGCGCCCGGGAGTAGCGGTATTCGTAGGGCATGCCGCGCCGCAGTTCTTCGCGCACGCCGCCGGCGACCCGCTCCTCCACGCCGATCGAGCGGGTGTAGGCGAACGCGGCGCCGCTGCCGCGCAATCCCGTGACCAGCGCCTCGATATGCTGCGGCAAAAACAGGTCGTCGTCGTCGAGCAGCGCAATGACGGCACCCCGCGCGGCGCGCAGCGCTACGTTGCGGGCGTGCGCGACGCCCTGCGGCGCGCCGAGATCAATGGCGGTGAGCTTCGAGGCAAGGCCCGCCGGCAGGTCGAGCTTGCCGCCGCCGTCGTTCACCACGATCGCTTCCCAGTTCCGGTAACTCTGGCGGGCGACCGAGGCGAGCGCGTCCTGGAGCATCGCGGGGCGGTCGCGCGTGGGAATCACCACGCTCACGAGCGGGTCCGCGCCGAGCGGCTGCAGGTCGAGCGACGGCCCGGAATTGCCGGCCGGCTCGTCCTGCAGGACGCTCAGCACGCTGACCATCAGGGTATCGTTGACGCTGCGCTCGCCGGGCTTGCGTGCCGCGAGCAACACGGGGATCGCCTCGCGGAACTTGCGCTGATGGACCAGCGCGTAGGCCAGGTTGAGCTGCGCTTCGCGCATGGCGGGGCGGATTTCCGCGGCCTTGCGGAACGCGGCCTCCGCCTCGGCGTGCCGCCGCGCTAGACCGTGGGCCCGGCCCAGGGCGAACCAGGCTTCGGCGTCGGCGGGGTCCGGCACCGCGCTCAGGGCGTGTAGCCGGGAATCCTGGCCGCGTCGACGTCGTCGATCTGCTCCTTGTCGAGGAACATCTCGGCGTAGCGCAGGTAGATCCGGCAGCGCACGAAGACGTCGAACAGCTCGGGGTCGATGTGCCCGTTCAAGCTCATGCGCCCCAGAATCTCCAGCGACTCGGAAAGCGTCTTGCCTTTCTTGTACGGCCGGTCCTTGGCGGTCAGCGCCTCGAAGATGTCGGCGATGCCCATGACCCGCGCCTGCCAGGACATCTGCTCGCGCGTCAGCCCCTTGGGATAGCCCTTGCCGTCCATGCGCTCGTGGTGGCCGCCGGCGTACTCGGGCACGTTCTTCAGGTGCTTCGGCCACGGCAGCGCCTCCAGCATCTTGTTGGTGGCGACGATATGGTGGTTGATGATCTGGCGCTCCTCGGCCGTGAGCGTGCCCGAGCGGATGCTGAGATTCCTCAGCTCGTCGTCGCTGAGGAACTTCGCCTCGTGCCCGGAGACGTCGGTCCAGCGGTACTCGGCGATGCGCCGGACGCGCTCGATGTCCGCGTCGAGCATGCGCTCGCTGCCGATGTTGGCGGCGCGCAGGAACATGCGGTCCTCGTCGATCTGGCGCAGCCGCTCGCGATGGCGCGCGCGCGCCTCGGGCGTGCCGTCCTTCAGCATGGCGATCTCGGCGTCGCGCTTGAGGATCTCGAAGCGCGTGTCGATGAGGTGTATCCGGTCGAAGATGCCTTCGAGCTTGGTCGCCTTGTCCACCACGTGCACCGGGGTGGTCACCTTGCCGCAGTCGTGCAGCAGGCCGGCGATCTTGAGCTCGTAGCGGTCCTTGTCCGTCATCTTCAGCTCGCGCAGCGGCCCGTCGCCGGTCTCGCTGACCGCCTCGGCCAGCATCATGGTGAGCGCGGGCACGCGCTGGCAGTGCCCGCCGGTGTAGGGCGATTTCTCGTCGATCGCCGTGTTGATGAGCGCGATGAAGGACTCGAACAGCTGCTCGAGCTGGTTGATGAGCATGCGGTTGGTGAGCGCGATCGCCGCCTGCGAGGCGAGCGACTCGGCCAGCCGCTGGTCGGCGGGCGAGAACGGCACGATCTCGCCCGTCTTCGGGTCCTGCGCATTGATCAGCTGCAGCACGCCGATGATCTCGTGCTCGTGGTTGGCCATCGGCACGGTGAGGAACGATTTCGAGCGGTAGCCGGTCTTCTTGTCGAAGTTGCGCGTGCCGGTGAAGTCGAAGCCGTCCGCGGTATAGGCGTCGGCGATGTTCACCGTCTTGCCCGTGAGCGCCGCGTAGGCGGCGACCATGCTGTGGTTCGGCTTGCCGTCCTTGCCCGTGAGGTGGATGGGGTAGAACGGGATGGGCTCGCCGGTGGTGCCGCCGAGGTAGAGCTTCAGGCTGCTGGTGCGCACGATCTCGAAGCGCAGCGTGCCCTCCTCGGTGAGTCGGTAGAGCGTGCCGCCGTCGGCGCGCGTGATCGACTTCGACGCGGTGAGGATGGCTTCGAGCAGCCGGTCGATGTCGCGCTCCGCCGACAGCGACGCACCGATGGCGTGCAGCTGTTCGAGCCGCTGCACGAGATCGTCGGCGGCGCTGCGCCCTTCGGCCGAAAAGCCGAGCGCCTGGGTGGTGTCGAGGGTGCGGCTCATGCGCTCGCCGGGCGGCGCCGCCTCACTTGATGCAGACCGAGCGCACTTCCTTGATGTGCGTGACCCCCATCAGGCATTTCTCCATGCCGTCCTGCTTGAGCGTGCGCATGCCCTCCTCCAGGCAGATCGCCAGCATCTCGGCGACGCGCGCGTGCTCCTGGATCGCCTTCTTCACGCGGTCGGATGCGAGCAGCAGCTCGTGCAGGCCGCAGCGCCCCTTGAAGCCGCCGCCGCCGCACTTGTCGCAGCCTACCGGCTTGTAGAAGGTCAACTGGCCCTTGTCGTTGCCGTAGCTTTTCACCCAGTCCTTGTAGACTCCCTCCATCGCGCCCTTCGGATCGGCCTTGAAGCGATTCGTGTTCTGCAGCTCGTCGCAGTACTCGCGCAGGAACGAGGTCAGCTCGGCCGACTCGGGCGTGTAGGCCTGCTTGCAGCCGCACAGGCGCCGGGCGAGGCGCTGCGCGAGAATGCCGAGCAGCGCGTCGGAGAAGTTGAAGGGGTCCATGCCCATGTCGAGCAGGCGCGTGATCGACTCCGGCGCCGAATTGGTGTGCAGCGTGGCGAACACGAGGTGGCCGGTGAGCGAGGCCTCGATGCCGGTCGAGGT
>CAZAEG010000231.1:0-4416 GCA_964484035.1 uncultured Enterobacteriaceae bacterium
CCGTCGCAGCCCTTGCCGTTCTGGATGTTCCAGGAAACGAGGTAAATGGGGACTGTCCCTATTTGATGCCGGCCTGCATGAAGGATTGCATGAACTGGCGCTGGAACAGGAGGAAGGCGACGAGCAGCGGCGCTACCGCCATCAGCGTCCCGGCGCTGATCACGCCCCAGTCCACGCCCGACTCGGGCGCGCCGAAGATGGCGAGGCCCACGGTGAGCGGGCGCGTCTCGATCGAGTTGGTGACGATGAGGGGCCAGAGGAAGTTGTTCCAGTGGTAGCTCACCGACACCAGGCCGTAGGCGAGGTAGGTCGGGCGCGCGAGCGGCACGTACACGCGCCACAGCACGCCGATGAAGTTGCAGCCCTCGACGCGCGCGGCGTCTTCCAGCTCGCGCGGCACGGTCTTGAAGGTCTGGCGCAGGAGGAATATGCCGAAGGCGCTCGCCATGTACGGCAGGCCGATGCCGAGGAGCGTGTCCACCAGTCCCAGCCGGCTCATGATGCGGTAGTTCTCGACGATCAGCACCTCCGGCATGATGAGCAGCTGCACGAGCACCAGGCCAAAGGCGAGGTCGCGCCCGGCGAAGTCGAACCTCGCGAAGGCGTAGCCGGCGAGTGTGCACAGCACGAGCTGCGCCGCGAGGATCATCGTCACCAGCATGACCGTGTTGAGGAAGTGGCGCGGGAAAGGCGCGTAGGTCCACGCCTTGGCAAAGTTGGAGAGCGTGAGCGGCGCGAGGGGGTCGAAATGCGTGGCGTACTCGACCGGGTGGAACGCCGCCCAGAAGGCGTAGAGTAGCGGTGAGAGCCACAGCAGCGCGAGCAGCCACGCGGCGGCGGTCTCGAGCGTCGGCGCGCGGCGGCCGGCGGGGCTCACCGGTAGTGCACCCTTCTTTCCACCATCTGGAACTGCACGAGCGCGAGTCCCGCGAGCAGCACGAGCAGCACCACCGTCAGCGTCGAGGCGTAGGCGGTGTCGAAGAAGCTGAACGCCACCTGGTAGATGTAGTAGAGGAGGAGGCTCGAGGCGTTGTCCGGCCCGCCCTTGGTGAGGATGAACAGGTGATCCACGAGCTTGAACGAATTGATGGTCGCGTTCACCATCACGAAGAGCGTGGTGGGCATCAGCAGCGGGAAGGTGACGCGGCGGAAGAAGTACCAGCGCGAGGCGCCCTCCATCTTCGCCGCCTCCTCGAGCTCGGGCGCGAGCGACTGCAGCGCCGCGAGGTAGAAGATCATGAAGAAGCCGGCTTCCTTCCACACCACCATCGCCATGGTGCAGGCGAGCACGGTATTCGGGTCGCCGAGCCAGTTGTGACTCGGCAGGCCGAAGAGCGCGGCGTTGAGCTGGTCGAGCAGCCCGATCTGCGGGGTGTAGAAGAACAGCCACAGGTTCGCCACCGCGATCATCGGCAGCACGGTCGGCGTGAAGTAGGCCATGCGCACGAGCGCGCGCGCGGGCAGCCGGTCGTTCACCCAGATCGCCATCAGCATGGCGATCGCCATCGAGGTGGGGATGGTGCCGAGCGCGAACCACAGGTTGTTGCCCAGCACCTGCCAGAAGATCGGGTCGTCGGCGAGCGAGGCGTAGTTGCCCAGGCCCACGAACCGGGACGGACGCACCATCGTCCCGGTCGAGAACAGGCTGTCGAACAGCGTCGCCGCCGCCGGGTAGTGCGTGAACCCGACGAGCAGGATCGCGGCTGGCGTGAGCAGCAGCCAGCCGTAGACGTGCTTCATCGCGCTAGCGGTAGGGCTTGAGCAGCCTGTCGGCCTCGGCTTGAGCGGCCTTCAGCGCCGCGGCCGGCGTCTTCTGGCCGGTGAGCGCCGCCTGGATCGCGTCGTCGAGGAGCTTCCTCACGCGCCCGGTCTGGAAGGTCGCGAGCTCCGCGGTGGCGTACTTGAACTGGTCGCGCGCCACCACCGCCTGCGGGAAGCCCTGCGCGTACTCCTTCAGCGTCGCCGTCTCGTAGGCCTCGGGCCGCACCGCGACGTAGCCAGTGGCCATGCTCCAGTCGGCCGCGCGCTCGGGCGCGGTCATCCACTTGACGAACGTCAGCGAGGCCTTGCGCTCCTCGGGAGTGGTCTTCTTGAACATGTAGAAGTTGCCGCCGCCGGTGGGCGAGCCGCGCTGCTTGGAGGCCGGGAGCATGGCGACGCCGAAGGGGAATTTCGCCGAGCTCTTCACCGCGGTGAGGTTGCCCGTGGTGTGCCACATCATCGCCGTCTTGCCCTCGGTGAACTGCTGGCGCAGCGTCCCCCACTCCACGGTGCCCTCGGGCATCACCTTGTGCTTGGCGCCGAGATCGCGCCAGTACTGCAGCGCGGCGATCACGTCCGGGTGCGCGTAGTTCGTGCGGTTGCCGTCCTTGTTCATCAGGTCGTGGCCGTTCTGGCGCGCGAAGGCCTGGAACATCCAGTACGGATAGCCGGTGGAAGGCACCATTACGCCCCAGCGCTGCACGTTGCCGGACGCGCCCTTGTTCACCAGCTTGGCCGCCATCGCCGCCATCTCCTTCCAGCTGGCGGGGGGCTTGTCCGGATTCAGGCCGGCTTCCTTGAACGCGTCCTTGTTCCAGTACAGCACGATGGTCGAGCGCTGGAACGGGATGCCGTAGACCTTGCCCTTGTAGATGCCGTTCATCATGAGCGACGGATAGAACGCCTTCAGCCAGGCCTTCTCCTCGGACGTGGTGGCGACGTCGTCCCAGGGCACGATCACGTCCTGCTCCAGGAGCTCGAACAGGTCGATCGAGTACAGCACCGAGATCTGCGCCGGCTGGCCAGCCTTCAGCGCGGCGAGCGCCTTGATGCGCGCGTCGTCGTAGTTGCCGGCATAGATCGGGTTGATCTTGATGCCCGGATTCTCCTTCTCGAAATCCCGGGCGTAGCCGTCGATCACCTTGGTGAGCGGGCCGCCGACGGCGATGGGGTAGTAGAAAGTGAGCTCGGTATCGGCGCGCGCCGCGGCGGCGGCCGCGAGCAATCCTGCGAGCAGCAGTGCAATCAGCGATTTCATGGTGTTCCTCCGTTTGGCGTCGACATTACTGGCGAATTCTTGCAGTGTCGTTACGCGGGCTGCGGTGCGTCTTGACGCAAATCAATCCGCCGGCCGGTTCCGGCATCGAACAGGTGCATGGCCTCCGGCGCCCAGCCCAGGCGCAGCTTGGCGCCCGCGCCGAGCCCCAGGCGCCCCGGCGCGCGCGCGAGCAGCGACTCCTCGCCCACCTGCACGGTGAGGACGGTATCGGCGCCGTGGTATTCGGCGCTCGAGACGACCCCCGGCACGCCGCCCTCGGCGACCAGCTCGACGTGCTCCGGCCGCAGTCCCAGCATGCGCCCCGCGCCGCGGCCGGGAACCACCGCCGCGCCGGGCGCGCCGCGGATCACGGCGCCCTGCGCGCCGTCGGTCAGGGCGACGATGTTCATCGGCGGGGTGCCGATGAAGCGCGCCGCGAACACGGTCGCGGGCCGCGCGTACAGATCTTCGGGCGCGCCTTCCTGCTCGATGCGCCCCTGGCGGATCAGGATCACGCGGTCGGCCATGCTCATCGCCTCGACCTGGTCGTGCGTGACGTAGACCACGGTCATGTCCAGGCGCTGCTGCAGCGCGCGGATCTCGACGCGCATGCCGTGGCGCAGCTGCGCATCGAGGTTCGACAGCGGCTCGTCCATCAGGCAGATCTTGTTCTCGGCGATGACGGCGCGCGCGAGCGCCACGCGCTGGCGCTGCCCGCCGGAGAGCTGCGAGGGCTTGCGCGCCACCTGCTCGGTGAGGCCGACCAGCTCGGCGACGCGCGCCAGGCGCTCGTTGCGCTCCGCGGCCGGCGTGCGGCGCACTTTCAGGCCGAACACGATGTTCTCCGCCACCGACAGGTGCGGAAACAGCGCGTAGGACTGGAACACCATCGAGATGCGGCGCTTGTCCGGCTCGAGCCGCGTGACGTCGCGGCCCGCGATGAGGATCCTGCCCCGGGTGACGTCTTCCAGGCCGGCGATCAGGCGCAGGAGGGTGGACTTGCCGCAGCCCGAGGGTCCGAGCAGGACGAGGAACTGGCCGGAGGCCGCTCGCAGGCTCACGCCGTCCACGGCGCGCACCTTGCCGTAGTGCTTCGACACCTCCTGCAGCACGATCTCGGACATCCGCGCCGCGGATTATGCGCTACTCGGGCAGGCCTTCTCCCTCGCCCGGCGAAACCGGATCCTCCGGCGCCTTGGCGATCATGCAATCGGTGGTGAGGATCAATCCGGCAATGGACGCCGCGTTCTGCAGCGCCGTGCGCGTCACCTTCGCGGGATCCAGCACGCCCATCGCCACCAGGTCGCCGTACGTGCCGTTGGCGGCGTTGTAGCCGAAATTGCCCTCGCCCTCGACCACCCGCTGCAGCACCACCGGCGGCTCCTCGCCGGCGTTGC
>CAZAEG010000232.1:0-2565 GCA_964484035.1 uncultured Enterobacteriaceae bacterium
GGCGCGCGCCCGGGACCGGGATCGCAGCGAAGGGCGCCCGTGCGGCCCGCTGCACGGCGTGCCGGTGGGCGTGAAGGACATCATCGACACCGCGGACATGCCCACCGAGGACGGCACGGTGCTGCACGCAGGCCGCACGCCGGTTCGTGACGCGGCGGTGGTGGCCCTGCTGCGCGCGGCGGGCGCCGTGATCATGGGCAAGACGGTGACCACGGAATGCGCCACCTATACGCCGGGCAAGACGCGCAATCCGCACAACCCGGCGCATACGCCCGGGGGCTCGTCCTCGGGCTCTGCCGCGGCGGTGGCCGCGGGCATGGTGCCGCTCGCCCTCGGCAGCCAGACCAACGGCTCGGTGATCCGGCCGGCGTCGTTCTGCGGCGTGTACGGCTTCAAGCCGACGCACGGGCTCATCCCGCGCAGTGGCGTGCTGAAGCTGTCGCGCACGCTCGATCACGTCGGGGTCTTCGCGCGCAGCATCGAGGACATCGCCCTCGTTTCGGAACAGCTCGTCGGCTGCGACGAGGCGGACCCGGATACGCGGCCGCGCGCGCGCATTCCGCTCGGCGAGGTCGCCGCGCAGGAACCCCCGCTGCCGCCGCGGCTAGCCTTCGTCAAGGGCCCGGTCTGGAACCGGGCGACCCCCGAAACGCGCGAGGCGTTCGAGGAACTGGCTGGCGAGCTCGGCGAACGTGTGGCGGAGGTCGAGTTGCCGCCCAGCGCCGAGCGCGCGCTCGACTGGCACCGCATCATCATGCAGGCGGAGATGGCGGTGAACCTCGATCTCGAATGGGAAAAGGGCCGCGACCGGCTGTCCGAGTCGCTGCGCACGCAGCTCGCGAGCGGGCGCGCGCTGAGCGCGCTCGACTACCAGAAGGCGCTCGCGCGCATTCCGCTGCTGAACGAAGCCTTCGCCGAGATTTTCCGGGAGTTCGACGTGCTGCTCACGCCGGCCGCGCCCGCCACCGCGCCCCACGGGCTCGCCTCGACCGGCGATCCCGCGTTCTGCAGCCTGTGGACGCTCTGCGGCATGCCCGCGATCGCGCTGCCGCTGATGCGCGGAGAAAACGGCCTGCCGATGGGCGTTCAGCTCGTGGGGTCGCGGCACGACGACGCGCGCCTGCTGCGCACCGCACGCTGGCTGCAGGCGCAGGTGCGGGCGGACTGACGCTCGAATACGGAGGCAAGGATGGCACTCAAGATCGTCGCCGGAATCATCGCCGCCGCGCTGCTGATCGCGTTTCTCGCGCCGCCGGCGCTCAAGCTGAAGGACGTGGCGCTGAGCGCCGTGATCGCGATCGGCGTCGTGATGATGCTGGTCGACCTCTGGCAGTCGCTGCAGTCTAAGGACGACTGAGCCGCTCGCGCAGCTGCTCGAGCTCGGTGCGGTCCGAAAACGCCAGCACCCAGTGCGTGACGCGGCCGTCGCTGCCGCGCACCGCCCCCACGGATACCTCGACCTGCGCCAGCGCGCAGTCCTTGCGCTGCGCGCGCAGCAGGACCGTCTGCGCGGGCTCGCGGAACAGCTGCTCGGCGCGCGCCGGCTCCATCGCCAGCAGCACCTGCACCGGGCGCCCGAGGGCTTCCGCGGCGCGATAGCCGAAGAAGCTCTCGAAGGCCTGGTTCACGTAGCTGAGCGGGTGCGAAGCAGAGGCCGCGTCCGCGATCGCCACCGGCAGGCCGCAGGCGTCCAGCGCCGCGCGCGACAGCGCGGCTTCTGCGAGCAGGCGGAACAGCGCCGGCGCGACCTCAGGTCGCGTGGCGCTCTGCCGGATTCTCTCTGGGACCATCAGGGCATGTTTTGCCACGGCCCCCGGCCGCGGGCAAGCGCCCGGAGTCCGATCTGGGGCGAAACGTGACAAACCCCACGGTGTACGGGCCCGCTATGCGACCTGGGCGTCCTTGCGCGACAGCGAATAGCAGAAGCGCCGCATGCGCTTCAAATCCGCTTCCTCGATGGCATTCTTCAGGAAACGCATGTTGCGGTCGATCTCGCTCTGGTACAGGCTCGGGCCGTCGAAGTGCGCCTCGGCATAGCGGTCGGCCCGGCCGAGCTTCCTCTCGATGCGCGCGCGCGCCACGTACTCGTAGAACCCGGGCGTCTTCAGCATGAGGTCATCGGGCGAGGAGTAGCGCACGATCTCGCGCCCGTCGGCGAGCTGCTCGCGCGCGATGTGGCCCCAGACGAACTCCGGATAGAGGAACTCGCGGCACTTCTCCAGGTACATGCGGTCCGACATCTGCCCGATCAGGTCCGCGGTGCCTACCAGGCAGCCGAGCAGGCGGTCCTTGGGGTCGTGCAGCATGATGTCGTCGATGTCCATCTCGTAGCCGGTGAAATGCACCAGCTTGGCGGCGGCTGGCGCCTCCTCGGCGAAGCCGAGCTGCGGCAGGTAGCGCGCGAGGAAATCGGCGCTGCGGCTGACGTGCACCTTGGTGAACACCGCGCCGTTCTCGATGTGCGCTTCCGAGGCGCGCTTCATGTAGCCCGAATCGTGCAGCAGCGCGACCACCATGCCGAGCATGGCGCGGCGCACGCCGATGCGATCGGCCCCGGCGTGGCTG
>CAZAEG010000233.1:0-6489 GCA_964484035.1 uncultured Enterobacteriaceae bacterium
TTCATGCATCACGACTACCTGGTCGGCAAAGGTCATCGCCTCGGTCTGGTCGTGCGTCACGTACACCATGGTCATGCCGATGCGCTGGTGCAGCTCCTTGAGCTTCGAGCGCAGGCGCCACTTGAGGTGCGGATCGATCACCGTGAGCGGCTCGTCGAACATGATCACGTTCACGTCGGCGCGCGCCAGGCCCCGCCCGAGCGAGATCTTCTGCTTGCCGTCCGCGGTCAGGCCCGCCGCCCGCTGCGGCAGCATCGCTTCCAGGTCGAGCAGCGCCGCGACCTCGCGCACCCGGGCGTCGACCTCGGCCGCCGGCACGCCGCGATTGCGCAGCGGAAAGGCGAGGTTGTCGTAGACGCTCATCGTGTCGTAGACCACCGGGAACTGGAACACCTGTGCGATGTTGCGCTGGTCGGGGGCCAGGTCCGTCACGTCGCGCTCACCGAAGAACACGCGTCCCGAGGTCGGGCGCAGCAGCCCCGAGACGATGCTGAGCAGTGTCGTCTTGCCGCAGCCGGAGGGACCGAGCAACGCGTAGGCGCCGCCGTCCTGCCACTCGAGGTCGACGCGCTTCAGCGCCCAGTCGGCTTCGCTCGCCGGCCGCTCGCGGTAGCTGTGCCGCACCGATTCGAGGCGAATGCGCGCCATGCCGCCTCAGGCTCCCACGCGGGCGCCGTCCGGCGCGAAATACAGGGCGCGCTCGACCTCCAGCGCGAAGCGGGCGGTGTCGCCGACGCGAAAGCCCTGCACGCCGTGGGACTGCGACACCCAGGTCAGGCCGTCGAGCTCGAAATGCACGACGCTTTCCGATCCGCTGATCTCCGCGATCAGCACCTTGCACTCGACGTGGACGCCATCGCGGCCACTCGCCTGCGGCACGACGTGGTGCGGCCGCAGACCGAGGATGTAGCTGCCATCGGGCAAGGACTGCAGCCGGCCCTGCGCGGGCCAGCTCACGCCTTCGGACAGCCGGATGCGCCCGAGCGCTTTCGTCACCTGCGCCGAGTTGATGGGCGGGTCAGAGTACACGCGCGCGGTAGTCAGGTCGCTCGGCTCGCGATACACGGCGCCGCTCGGTCCGAACTGCGTCACGCGCCCCTCGTGCAGCGTCGCCGTGTGCCCGCCGAGCAGCAGCGCCTCGCCCGGCTCGGTGGTGGCGTACACCACGGTGCAGTCGCGGTCCGCGAACAGGCGCGGCAGCTCTTCGCGCAGCGACTCGCGCAGCTTGTAGTCCAGATTGGCGAGCGGCTCATCGAGCAGCACGAGTTCGGCGTCCTTGGCGAGCGCGCGCGCGAGCGCCGTGCGCTGCTGCTGCCCGCCGGAGAGTTCCGCCGGCCGGCGCTCGAGGAACGGCGTGAGCTGCAGCAGCTCGGCGATCTTGCCGACGCGCGCGCGCACTTGCGCGTCGGGCCGCCGCGCGACGCGCAGCGGCGAGGCGATGTTCTCGTACACCGAGAAATTCGGGTAGTTGATGAACTGCTGGAACACCATGGCGACGTTGCGCTTCTGCACCGGGACGCCGGTGACGTCGCGGCCGCCGAACCAGACCTGGCCCGCGCTGGGCGGCAGCAGTCCCGCCATCAGCTGCATCAGCGTGGTCTTGCCGGCGAGCGTGGTGCCGAGCAGCGTGTTGAATCCGCCGGGCCGCAGCTCGAGGCTGGTCGGGTGGATATGCGCGCGGCCCGCAACGCGCCGCGCCACGTCCTTCAGTGCGAGCATGGGTAGGTGTGAAAACTAGCACGGACGAGGGACATTGCCCCCCGTCCGTGTCACAGGTGCCGGATCTGCCTGCCGGCTCAGCGCTTCGCCCAGCGCTTGACCAGCTCGTCGTAGTCGACGGTTTCGCCCTGGGGCTTTTCGTTGGCGAGCTTCGCCTTCGGGCCATCGGGCTTGCCGAGCCACTCCTTCGGATCCTTCTCCGCGTTCAGGCGGGGGCCGCAACCGCCGTACACCTTGCTGCGCTTGTCGGCTTCCTCCATGCGCGCCATCACCTGGTCCATCTCCTTCGCCAGGCGGTCCATGGCCTGCTGCGGCGTGAAGGCGCCGGAGTTCACGTCCCCGATCTGCTGCCACCAGAGCTGCGCGAGCTTCGGATAGTCCGGGACGTTGACCCCGGTCGGCGTCCAGTTCACGCGGTCGGGCGAGCGGTAGAACTCGACCAAGCCGCCGAGCTTGGGTGCGCGCTCGGAAAACGACTTGTGGTTGACGGTGCTGTCGCGGATGAACGTCAGCCCGACGTGGCTCTTCTTCACGTCCACGGTCTTCGACACCACGAACTGGGCGTACAGCCAGGCCGCCTTGCGGCGGTTGACGGGCGTCGACTTGAACAGCGTCCACGAGCCCGCGTCCTGGTAGCCGAGCTTCTGACCTTCGACCCAGTACGGGCCGTGCGGCGAGGGCGCCATGCGCCACAGCGGCTTGCCTGCGTCGTCGACCGTGTTGTTGCCGTCCTTCTTCGGCGCCACCATCGAGGCGGTGAACGCCGTGTACCAGAAGATCTGCTGCGCCACGTTGCCCTGCGCCAGCGCCGGCAGCGACTGGTAGAAGTCGTAGTCCGCGGCGCCGGGCGGCGCGTACTTGCGCAGCCACTCGTCCCACTTGCGGATGGCGTACACCGCGGCGGGTCCGTTGGTGCCGCCGCCGCGCGACACCGAGGCGCCGGCGGGATTGCACGAGTTGGCCTCCATGCGGATGCCCCATTCGTCGATCGGGCGGCCGTTCGGGATCCCCTTGGAGCCGGCGCCGGCCATCGACAGCCAGGCATCGGTCATGCGCCAGCCCAGGTCCGGCGCGCGCTTGCCGTAGTCCATGTGGCCGTAGATGCGCTTGCCGTCGATCTGCTTCACGTCCACCGAGAAGAACTCGGCGATGTCCTCGTAGGCCGACCAGTTGACCGGCACGCCGAGCTCGTAGCCGTACTTCGCCTTGAACTTCGCGCGCAGGTCCGGGCGCTTGAACCAGTCATAGCGGAACCAGTACAGGTTGGCGAACTGCTGGTCGGGCAACTGGTAGAGCTTGCCGTCCGGGCCGGTGGTGAAGGACTTGCCGATGAAGTCGTTGACGTCGAGCGTGGGCAGCGTCACCGCCTTGCCCTCGCCCGCCATCCAGTCGGTGAGATTCACCGCCGACTGCAGGCGCGAGTGCGTGCCGATCAGGTCGGAGTCGTTGATGTAGGCGTCGTACAGGTTGCGGTTGGTCTGCATCTGCGTCTGCACCGCCTGCACCACTTCGCCTTCGCCGAGCAGCTGGTGGTTGACCTTGATGCCGGTGATCTCGAAGAACGCCTTGGTGAGCGTCTTCGATTCGTACTCGTGCGTCGGAATGGTTTCCGAGAGCACGTTGACCTCCAGGCCTTTGAAGGGCTTGGCGGCGTTGACGAACCACTCCATCTCCTTCAGCTGCTGCGCCTTGGTCAGCGACGAGGGCTGGAACTCCTTCTCCACCCACTGCTTCGCTTCGTTCATGCCGGCCCCGGCCAGCGGCGCGAACGCCAAGGTCACGGCGAGCGCAAGGACCCGCGCCGGCGTCGTATAGCTATTCATGTCTCCTCCTAGGTTGAACTGCGAGAGCATCGTAGATTCGAAAGCAAACGAATGTCAATACATAGAAAAAGCTTGCTGCATCGCGTCAAATCGAAATAAAACGAAAATGTTACTGCTAGAATCCTGCGCGATGCCCCTCCTGCCGCGTCAAGCCGACATCCTTGCGCTCGCCCGCGACGCGGGCCGGCTGGACGTCGATTCGCTCGCTGCACGCTTCCAGGTCACTCCCCAGACCATCCGCAAGGACCTGAACGAGCTCTGCGACCAGGGCCTGCTGCAGCGCTATCACGGCGGCGCCATGCTGCCCTCGGGCGTGGCCAACCTCGCCTACGAGTCGCGCCGCCAGCTCGCCACCGACGCCAAGCGCCGCATCGGCCTGAAAGCCGCCGAGCTGATCCCGAACAGCTGCTCGCTGCTCATCAACATCGGCACCACCACCGAGCAGGTTGCCACCGCGCTGCGCGGCCACAAGGGCCTGATGGTGATCACCAACAACATGAACGCGGTCAACATCCTGCGCGGCTACGACGAGATCGAGGTGATCGTCGCGGGCGGCGTGCTGCGCCACGCCGACGGCGGCATCGTCGGTGCGCCCGCGGTCGAGTTCCTGCGCCAGTTCAAAGTGGACTACGCCGTCATCGGCGCCTCCGCGATCGACGATGACGGCGCGCTGCTCGACTACGACTACCGCGAAGTCGAGGTGTCGCGCAAGATCGTCGAGACCGCGCGCTGCGTGATCCTTGTCGCCGACAGCCTCAAGTACGAGCGCTCGGCGCCGGTGCGCATCGGCCACATATCCGAAGTGGACCATTTCGTCACCGATGCGCCGCCCCCGGAGCGGCTGCAGCGCGTCTGCGCCGAGAGCGGCGTACGGGTCGACGTCGCCACCGACAAGACCGCCGCAGCGGCCGAGAGCGCCCCGTGAGCGAGGCGCCGCAGCCCCCGCGCGAAGCGCTGGTCGAGCGGCTCGCGCGCTCCCCGGCGCTCGACCTGGTGGTGATCGGCGGCGGCGCCACGGGCCTGGGCGTCGCGCTCGACGCCGCCGCGCGCGGCCTCGCGGTGGCGCTCGTCGAGGCCGAGGATTTCGCCAAGGGCACCTCGTCCCGCGCGACCAAGCTCGTGCACGGCGGCGTGCGCTACCTCGCGCAGGGCAACGTCGCGCTGGTGCGCGAGGCGCTGCGCGAGCGCGCCAACCTGCTGCGCAACGCGCCCCACCTGGTGCAGCCGCTTTCCTTCGTCCTGCCGCTCTACGGCGTGCGCGGGCGCTGGCTCGAGAGCTGGTTCTACGGCGCGGGGCTGACCGTGTATGACCTGCTCGCCGGCGGCGGGCGGATGGGGCGCACGGAATTCCTCGGCCGCGCCGCGGCGCTGGAGCGCGCGCCAGGCCTGCGTGCCGAAGATCTGGTGGGAGGGCTGCTGTACCGCGATGGGCAGTTCGACGACGCACGTTTGGCTGTAGCGCTCGCGCGCACGGCGATCGCGCGCGGCGCGCTCGTCGTGAATCACTGCGCCGCCATAGGCCTTGGGCACCGCGAAGGCAAGGTGAGCGGCGTGGAGGTGGAGGATCGCCTCACGGGCCGGCGCTTGTCGCTCGGCGCGCGCTGCGTCGTCAATGCCGCCGGCGTCTGGGTCGACGCCGTGCGGCGCATGGACCGCGCCGGGCGCAACGACCTGCTGGCGCCGAGCCAAGGCGTGCACCTCGTCGTCGACCGGGCGTTTTTGCCCAGCCGCTGCGCCGTCCTGGTGCCCAAGACCCGCGACGGGCGCGTCCTGTTCGCGGTTCCCTGGCTCGGCAAGACCCTCCTCGGCACCACGGATACGCCGCGCGCCGACCTGCCCGCGGAGCCCGAGCCGTTCCGGGAAGAAATCGAGTTCATCCTGCGCGAGAGCGCGCGCATCCTGGCGCGCGCGCCCACGCGCGCCGACGTGCGCTCCGTGTGGGTCGGCATGCGGCCGCTGGTGAAGCCGCCGGATGAGGATCCGGGCGACACCAAGGCGCTGTCGCGTGAGCACGCAGTGCTCGTGGAGCGCTCGGGGTTGGTGACCGTGACGGGCGGTAAATGGACAACCTACCGCGCCATGGCCGAGGACGTGCTCGCGCATTGCATGGCGGGCGGGCTCCTGCCCTCGCGGCCGGCCGGGGCCACGGTCGCGCTGGCGCTCGTGGGCGCGCCGCAGACGAGCGCGCATGCGCTGAGCGAGGCGCCCGGGCTGCATCTCTACGGCACCGAGGCGGATGTGGTGCGGTCTTTGCCCGGCGCCGAGCGCGAGCTCGCGCCGGGATTGTCCGAAGCCATGGCGCGATTCGCCGCGCGTAACGAGTACGCGCGCTCGGTGGAAGACGTGCTCGCGCGCCGCTCGCGCCTGCTGTTTCTCGACGCGCGCCTCGCGGCGTCGGTCGCGCCGCGCGTCGCCGCGGTGCTCGAGGAGGAGCTGGGCGAAGGTTTCGATGGCGCGCGCTCGCTGCGCGATTTCACGCAGCTCGCCGGGCGCTACGCCTCCGTAGAATAGCCGCATGCGCTACGTCCTCGCGCTCGACCAGGGCACGACCAGCTCGCGCGCCATCGTCTTCGACGAGCTCGGGACGCCGGTGAGCGTAGCGCAGCGCGAGGTCGCGCAGGTGTTTCCCCGGCCCGGCTGGGTCGAGCACGATCCGCGCGAGATCCTCGCGACGCAGCGCGAGGTGGCGCGCGAAGCGCTGGCACGGGCCGGGGTGCCGCTGAAGGAAGTGATGGCGATCGGCATCACCAACCAGCGCGAGACCACCTTGTTGTGGGACCGGCAGAGCGGCGAGCCCGTGTCGAACGCCATCGTCTGGCAGGACCGGCGCACCGCGGCGCAGTGCCGCGAGCTGAAGGAAGCGGGCGCCGAGAGCCTGGTGCGCGAGCGCACCGGGTTGGTGATCGATCCCTACTTCAGCGCCACCAAGATTTCCTGGCTGCTCGAC
>CAZAEG010000234.1:0-5928 GCA_964484035.1 uncultured Enterobacteriaceae bacterium
GTGATCGATCCGCACCTCAAGTGGCGCCTGCGCTCGAAGCTCAAGGAGCTGCACCAGCGCATCGGCATGACCATGGTGTACGTGACGCACGACCAGACCGAGGCGATGACCTTTGCCGACCAGGTAGTCGTGATGCATGAAGGGGCGATCGTGCAGGTCGGCACGCCGATCGAGCTGTTCGAGCGGCCGCGCCACACCTTCGTCGGCCATTTCATCGGCTCGCCGGGCATGAACGTGCTGCCCTGCGAGATCGACGCGGGGCAGGCTCGCTTCGCCGGCGTGCCGCTGGCGGCCGCCGGGCGCGTCGCGCCGGGCGCGCGCACGGAGATCGGCGTGCGGCCCGAGTTCGTGCGCTTCGCCGAGGAGGGCGTCCCGGTGCGCGTCGCGCGCGTTGCCGACGCCGGGCGCCACCAGATCGTCGAGACGCGACACGGCGACACGGTGATCCGCGTGCTGCTCAAGGAAGGCGAGCGCGTGCCCGGCGAGAACGCGCGCCTCGGCTTTGATCCGGGGCACACGCGGCTCTACGTGGACGGCTGGATGGCCGGGGAGGCGGCGTGAGCGCAAAGCCCGTCAATCAGCGCGCGTGGTGGCTGGTGGTGCCGGTCCTGGTGCTGGTGGCCTTCAACGCCGTCATTCCGCTGATGACGGTGGTGAATTACTCGGTGCAGGAAACTTTCGGCAACAACCAGTTCTTCTTCGAGGGCGTGAAGTGGTACGCCGAGGTGATGAACTCGCCGCGCTTCCACGACGCGCTCAAGCGCCAGCTGCTGTTCACCGCGATCATCCTCGCCATCGAGGTGCCGCTCGGCGTCGCCATCGCCCTCGCCATGCCGCGGCGCGGCCTGGGTTCATCGGTGTGCCTGGTGCTCATGTCGATGCCGCTGCTCATCCCCTGGAACGTGGTCGGGGCCATGTGGAACATCTTCGCGCTGCCCGACATCGGCCTCCTGGGCTGGACGCTGAACAAGATCGGCTTCGACTACAACTACACGCGCCAGCCGTTCGCCGCCTGGGCGACGCTCATCGCCATGGACGTCTGGCACTGGACCTCGCTGGTCGCGCTGCTCGCCTACGCCGGGCTCTCGGCGATTCCCGACGCCTACTACCAGGCGGCGAAGATCGACGGCGCCTCTGCCTGGGCGGTGTTCCGGCACGTGCAGCTGCCGAAGATGAAGCACGTGCTGACCATCGCGGTGCTGCTGCGCTTCATGGACAGCTTCATGATCTACACCGAGCCGGTGGTGCTCACCGGCGGCGGGCCCGGCAACGCCACCACGCTGCTGTCGATCGACCTGGTCAAAATCGCGCTAGGCCAGTTCGACCTCGGCCCGGCGGCGGCCATGTCGCTGATCTACTTCCTCATCATCCTGCTGCTGTCCTGGGTGTTCTACCGCGTGATGACGCGCGACGAGGACCCGTCATGAGGCGCGTGAAGTGGCTGGTGCCTGCGCTCTACATCGCGTTCCTGATGCTGCCGATCTACTGGCTGCTCGCCATGTCGTTCAAGACGACCAACGAGATCCTCGGCGGCTTCACGCTGTGGCCGCGCCGGTTCACGCTGGAGAACTATGCCAAGATCTTCACCGATCCCACCTGGTACCTGGGCTACGTCAACTCGCTCACCTACGTGGTGATCAATACCGTGTTGTCGGTGGCGGTGGCGCTGCCCGCGGCGTACGCCTTCTCGCGCTATCGCTTCCTCGGCGACAAGCACCTCTTTTTCTGGCTGCTGTCCAATCGCATGGCGCCGCCCGCGGTGTTCGCGCTGCCCTTCTTCCAGCTGTACTCGGCGATCGGCCTGTTCGACACGCACATCGCGGTGGCGCTCGCGCACTGCCTGTTCAACGTGCCGCTCGCGGTGTGGATCCTGGAGGGCTTCATGTCGAGCGTGCCGCGCGAGCTGGACGAGATGGCGTACGTCGACGGCTACCCGTTCTGGCGCTTTTTCCTGCGCATCTTCGTGCCGGCAATCGCCGCCGGCATCGGTGTCGCCGCCTTCTTCTGCTTCATGTTCTCCTGGGTCGAGCTGCTGCTTGCCAAGACGCTGACGTCGGTCGACGCCAAGCCCATCGCCGCCACCATGACGCGCACCGCGAGCACCTCGGGCTACGAGCTTGGCCTGCTCGCCGCGGCCGGGTCGCTCACCATCATCCCGGGCGCGTTCGTCATCTACTTCGTGCGCAACTACATCGCGAAAGGATTCGCGCTCGGCCGGGTCTGACCCGGCGCGCGCGCATCGGCCATGAGCCTCTCGTGGATGGCGTGGACCTGGCAGACGGCGACCTTCTTCGCCGTCATCGCGCTGCTGCTCGCCGGCATGGCGGCATGGGAGCGGCTATCGCCCGGCGGCGCGCCACGCCGGGGCATCCTCGGCATTCATACGATGCGCGGCGACCGGCTGTTCATCTCGCTGCTGCTCGCCGCGTACATCCATCTCGTCTGGCTCGCGGTGACGCGCCTGCCCCTCTGGGGGGCGAGCGTCGTCGCCCTGATCGCCGCGGTGCTGGTGTTCCGCAAAGTCTAGCCGGACTCGGGTCTCCTCCTCCCCCAGCAGGGCGCCCGGCGACGACGTGCGGACCCCGGCACCGCGGCGGCCGTGCCGCGCACCGATGCTAAACTCGCGGCGCCATGCCCCTGCCCATCTCCGCAGTCGAGCGCGAGCTCACCCACACGCGGCGCGTGCGCTACGAAGGCTACAAGCGCGCCGACGGCCTCTGGGACATCGAGGCCCATCTCACCGACGTGAAGAACCACGATTTCATGCTGAAGACCGGCGTGCGCCGCGCGGGCCTTGCGGTGCACGACATGACCGTGCGCGTCACCATCGACCGCAAGTTCAACGTGGTGGACGCGGTCGCGGTGTCGGACGCCGTGCCCTACCCGGGCGGCTGCGAGGCTGCGGCGCCCGAGTACCGCAAGCTCGTGGGGCTCAACCTGCTGAAGAAGTTCCGCCACGGCCTGAAGGAGCGCCTGGGCGGGGTGCTGGGCTGCACGCACATCACCGAGATGCTCGCCGCGCTGCCCACCGCCGCGATCCAGACCTTCGCCGGCGAGATGCGCGAGGACCGCCAGGACGGCAGGAAGCCGTTCCAGCTCGATCAGTGCCTCGCCATGGACACGGGCGGCGAGACGGTGAAGAAGTGGTATCCCGAGTGGTACTTGGCGAAGGCGGACGCATGAAGATCCACGAGTACCAGGGCAAGGAGATCTTGCGCAGGTATGGCGTGCCCACGCCGCGCGGCATCCCGTGCTTCAGCGTCGACGAGGCGGTGGCGGCGGCGCGCAAGCTCGGCGGCAAGGTCTGGGTGGTGAAGGCGCAGATCCACGCCGGCGGCCGCGGCAAGGGCGGCGGCGTGAAAGTCGCGAAATCGCTGGACGAAGTGCGCGCGCACGCGAAGAAAATCCTCGGCATGCAGCTGGTCACCCACCAGACCGGGCCGCAGGGCCAGAAGGTGCGCCGGCTGCTGATCGAAGAGGGCGCCGATATCGCGAAAGAGCTCTATGTCGGCCTGGTGGTCGATCGCGGCACGCAGTGCGTCGTGCTGATGGCCTCCTCCGAGGGCGGCATGGACATCGAGGAAGTGGCGGCGAACACGCCTCAGAAAATCCACAAGGTGTTCGCGGACCCGGCCGCGGGCCTCGCCGAGGGCGAGGCGCGCGAGGTGGCGCGCAAAATCGGCATTGCGGAGGCTTCGCTCGGGCAGGCCGCCGAGCTGCTGCGCAACCTCTACCGCTGCTACTGGGAAACGGACGCTTCGCTCGTCGAGGTCAACCCGCTCATCGTCACGCGCGACGGCCGCGTTGTGGCGCTCGACGCGAAGCTCAATGTCGACGACAACGCGCTTTTCCGGCACACGGAGATCAGTGCGCTGCGCGACCTCGACGAGGAGGACCCGCTCGAGATCGAGGCCTCGAAGCACGACCTGTCCTACATCTCGCTCGGCGGCAACATCGGCTGCATGGTGAACGGCGCGGGCCTGGCCATGGCGACCATGGACACCATCAAGCTCTACGGCGGCACGCCGGCCAACTTCCTCGACGTCGGCGGCGGCGCCACCGCGGAGAAGGTCACCGCCGCGTTCAAGATCATGCTCTCCAACCGCAAGGTGAAGGCGATCCTGGTCAACATCTTCGGCGGCATCATGAAGTGCGACACCATCGCCGCGGGCGTGGTGGCGGCGGCGCGCGAGGTCAAGCTCGCGGTGCCGCTCGTCGTGCGCATGAAGGGCACCAACGAGGAGCTCGGCAAGAAGATCCTCAAGGACTCGGGCCTGCCGATCATCGCCGCCGACAACATGGCCGAAGCGGGCCGCAAAGTGGTCGCCGCCCTGAAGAGGAAGAAGACGAAGGCGAAGGCGAAGGCGAAGGCGAAGCGGAAGAAGAAATGAGCATCCTCATCGACAGGAACACCCGCGTGATGACCCAGGGCATCACCGGCAAGACCGGTATGTTCCACACGCAGGCGAGCCGCGCCTACGCGGACGGGCGCGAGTGCTACGTCGCCGGCGTCAATCCGAAGAAGGCGGGCGAGGATTTCGAGGGCATCCCCATCTACGGCACGGTGCGCGACGCGAAACAGAAGTCCGGCGCCACGGTCTCGGTGATCTACGTGCCGCCGCCCTTCGCCGCCGCGGCGATCTGGGAAGCGGTGGAAGCCGATCTCGATCTCGCCATCTGCATCACCGAGGGCATCCCGGTGCGCGACATGATCGAGGTGCGCGACCGCATGAGAAAGCAGAACCGTCGCACGCTGCTCCTCGGGCCGAACTGCCCCGGCGTCATCACGCCGGGCGAGCTCAAGATCGGCATCATGCCCGGCCACATCCACAAGAAGGGGCGCGTCGGCGTGGTGTCGCGCTCCGGCACGCTCACCTACGAGGCGGTGGCGCAGCTCACCGAGCTCGGCATCGGCCAGTCGAGCGCCGTGGGCATCGGCGGCGACCCGGTGAACGGCCTGAAGCACGTGGATGTCCTCAGGCTGTTCAACGACGACCCCGGCACCGACGCGGTGATCATGATCGGCGAGATCGGCGGCTCGGACGAGGAGACGGCGGCGCAGTGGGTGAAGCAGCACATGACGAAGCCGGTGGTGGGATTCATCGCCGGGGTCACCGCGCCGCCGGGCAAGCGCATGGGCCACGCCGGCGCCATCATCTCCGGCGGCAAGGGCACGGCGCAGGAGAAGCTCGCCGTGATGCAGGCCTGCGGCATGAAGGTGACGCGCAACCCGGCGCAGATGGGCCGGCTGCTGAAGTCGGTCCTCTAGCAGGTGCTGCGCCGGCTGCTCGCCGACGCGCTGATCGCGAGCGGCGCGCGCGCGGAGCGTGGCGGGCGCCTTGGCCGCGCCTGCCGGCGCTACCGCGCCGCCGCGGCGCTCGCGCCCCGGCACGCGCCGGCGCATCTCAATCTCGGCGCGGCACTCGAAGCGCTCGGCGATGCCGCCGGCGCCTTCGCCGCGTACCAGGCGGCGCTCGCCGCCGAGGCCGACAATCCCTTCGCCCATTACAACCTCGGCCGGCTGCGCCACGCGCGCGGCGAGCTCGAGCCGGCCGCAGCACACCTGCGCCGCGCGCTCGAGCGTAAGCCTGCGTTCGCCGAGGCCCTGATCGCGCTCGCCGCGGTGCTGGATGCGCGCGGCGACGGCGCCGGCGCGGCGGCGGCGCTCGAGCGCGCGCTCGAGCTCGAGCCGCGGCACGCGGGCGCCTGGTACAACTACGGCGAGCTGCTGTGGCGGCTGGAGCGCCACGACGACGCGCAAGCAGCGCTGCGGCGCGTGCTCGAGCTCGAGCCGCGCTTCATTCCCGCCTGGCACCTGCTCGCCAACCTGCTGCGCGGGCTCGCGCGCGTCGCCGATGCGCTCGAAGCGCTCGCCGCGGCGCGGCGCCTGGAGCCGGCGCGCTTCGATCTCGAATCGCTCGAGCTGCA
>CAZAEG010000235.1:0-10062 GCA_964484035.1 uncultured Enterobacteriaceae bacterium
ACGCGCACGACGCCCGCGTGCGCGAGCTCGTGCAGCGCGCGCGAGAACGTCTCCTTGGTCATGCCCAGGCGCGCCGCGATCAGCTTCTTGGCCGCCGGCAGCGTCACGCTCGACGCCGCGGGCGACACGGCGAGCGATTGCAGGTACGCGGCGAGCCGCCCGGTGGCGCCGTGCATGGTGGTGGCCTCGAAGTCGGTCACCATCGCGTGCAGGCGCTGGCACAGGCTCGCCACCAGGCCGCGCGCGAAGTGCGCGTCGGTCTCGATCAGCGTGAGCAGCGTCGCTGCCGGCACCAGGACGAGCCCGGTGTCCACCACCGCCACCGCGTCGAGCGGCAGCGGCTGCTGGCGGAACAGCGCGATCTCGCCGAAGGTCTGCGACGGCCCCACCAGGCGCAGGATGCGCTCCGCGCCGGCGGCTCCGTGCAGCTCGAGCTTCACCATGCCGTAGGCGACGGCGAACAGCCCGGGCACCGGCTCGCCGCGCCTCGCCACCACCTGGCCGCGAGCGTAGTGCAGCGTGCGCGCCTGGCGCACGACCTCGGCGAAATGGTGGCGCGAGATGCCCTCGAACAGGGGCAGCCGGGCGAGCACGCCCAGCGCCAGGCGCTCGCGCGGCGCGGCGCTCACGGCCCCCGCTCCGTCAGCAGGCGCACCAGCCAAAAGGCGGCGAGCGCGAGCGGCAGCATGAGGGCGAAGAACGCGACCTGGCGGTTCGCGAAGCGCGCGCCGCGCCAGCGCTCGATCCAGTCGAGCAGGCGGTCGGCGCCGAAGTACAGCGCGATGGCTACGAGCGTGAACCAGACGATGTCCATAGGCAGCGCAGCACGATGAGGATGAAAAGGAAGCCGCCGGCGACCGCGGCGAGGCCGCCCAGGCCCATCAGGCCCATGGCGGCGACCTGCTCGGCGCCGCGCAGCACCTGCTCGGCGCCGGCGACCTTGCGCTGCACGCCGTAGCCGCCCGACCACACGAGGCCCGCGATGTGCGCGAGCTGCCCCGCGCCGTACAGCCAGGCCTGCGCGGTGGCCAGGCGCGGCGCGGGCCGCGCGCACCCGAGACGCGGCAGCAGATGGTAGGTGAGGCCCATGAAGGCGAGCGTCACGCCGACGATGGCGCCGTGATAGTGCGCCGGGATCTTCACGTTGCTGGCGTCGATGGCGAGGCCGATCAGGCCGCCGGCGCCGAACAGCAGCAGCGACCCGGCGAGCGCGGCGCGCAGGGGCCGCTCGACGGCAGTGGCGCGCGGCGCCGTGGCGAGCGCGTACAGCGTCGCCAGTGCGAAGGGCACGATGGCGAGCCCTCCGCCGATGCGCATCAGCCAGGTCTGCAGCCGGTAGTGCTCGACGGAAGTGATGTCGTAGGCGAGGTAGATCACGGGCGTGGCGAACACCGCCGCCAGCGCGATGGCGAACAGCAGCAGCGCCACCCGCGGCGAGAGCGGCGCGCGCGCGCCGCCCGCCTCGGCGAGCGCGAGCCACGCCGCGAACATGAGCAGCGTCCAGGTGAACTGCAGCACGTGGCCGCCGCCCCAGAACAGCACCTCGAAATAGGCCTTGCCCGAGAGATCCGCCGGCAGCGCGGCGTACGACCAGGCGAAGGCGATGAGCGCCACCGCCGCCGACACGGCGGCCGCGTTCAGGCCGAAGCGCAGCGCCGCGGCGCCGTCGGGGCGCGTGCCGACGCGCTGCGCCGCGAGCATGGCGCGCAGCACGAGCAGCGCGCAGCCCGCGGCGAACAGCAGCAGGCCGCCGAGGAACAGCGGGCCGTCGAGCACCGGCACGTAATTGCTCATCACCGGCGGCTCGGCGCCGAGGAAGGGCGCCGCGCACATGGCCAGCGTCCCCGCGGCCGACGCCGCGAGCCCGGCCCAGCCGAGGCCGAGGTGGCGCGTGCCGCCGTTCAGCGTCCACAGCAGCCCGCCGAACGCGGCGAACCACACCAGCACCGACAGGTCGACGTGCACCACCAGCGCGACGCGGAAGAAATCGGCGAGCGCGAACAGGTCCTTGACGTAGGGCGCGCGCGCGAGCACCAGCAGCACGGAGAACAGGCCCGCGCCGACGAGCGCGGCCAACGCGAGCCACAGCCAGCCGGTGGCGAGGCGCCGCCGCGCGTCGGCGGGCGAGGCGAGGGCGTAGCGCGGCGCGCCGCGGGCGTCAGCGTAGAGTGAAGTCGTAGGCATTGCCGTGTTTCGCGCAGGCGACGTTGGCGCGCAGGTGCGGCTCGCGCGCGCCGGCGAAGCGCTCGGCCGCCAGCTCGAGGCCGATGCGCCAGGCGCATTCGCCGTCGGCGCAGCCGATCGCCCGCACGCGGCGCGCGCCGTGGCGCAGCGCGTATTCGACGAAGGAGGGCGGCAGCATCGCGAGGCAGCGCAGCACGATGCCGCCGGCGCGCGCGCCTTCGCAGCTGAACAGGACTTCGCCGGCCGGCAGCGCGCCCTGCATGCGCCGGCGCAGGTCGTCCACCGTCAGGTCCGGCAGGTCGATGCCGGAGGCGAGCTCGGCGACGCTGCGGAACGGCGTCGCCGACGGGCAGGCGCCGGCGCAGACGCCGCACGCCGCGCAGCGCTCGGCGAAGACGAAGGCCTGGCGTGCGCGCAGCGTGACCGCGTCGTAGGGGCAGTCGGCGACGCAGCGGCCGCAGCCGTTGCAGTTCTCGGGATCGACCTGCGCCGCCGGCGCCGGCGGGCGGCGCGCGACGTAGGGGAGCAGCGCGAGCGCGAGCGTCGCGCCGCCCACGACCCCCCAGAGCGCGGCGGGCGAGGTCGCGTACATCAAGGGGTGCAGGAAGAGCAGGAACCAGTCGAGCGCGAGCGTCGGCGGCGCGGCGAGCGGGTCCCAGCGCGCTTCCGAGGCCACGGGCGCGAGGACCGAAAGCAGCAGCAGGCCGCCGAGCAATCCCCACGCGAGCGTGCGCGGCGCGACCGTCGTCGGTCGGCCGAGGCGCTGCACGTGCACCCACATGCCCGCGAGCAGCGCGAGCGGCAATCCGATGTGCAGGAAGACGAACAGCGAGAACAGGCGGTCCGAGACCTGCTCGGCGCCGAGGAAGTTGCGCGCCATGGGCTCGGCGCCGATGCCGAGCGCGAGCATCCACTCGGCGGTGGCCTGCGCCGAGAACTGCGCGCGCGCGTCCCACACCAGCCAGGTGCCGACGATGCCCGAGGCGTAGAGCAGCCACACGAGCGGCACCCCCGTGATCCAGGTGAAGGCGCGAAAGCCGCGGAAGCGACCGGCGAGGAGCTCGCGCAGGATGTGCAGCGCGACCACCACCACGAAGGCGTCGGCCGCGTAGCGGTGCACGCTCCTCAGCACGCCGCCGAACCACCATTCCAGCTCGCCGATGGAGTCGTAGGCGCCGGCGACGCTCGTGTCGAAGCGGATGTACAGGTAGATGCCGCTCGCGGCGAGCATCCAGAACAGCGCGAAGCCGAGCGCGCCCAGGTGGCGCCACGGCGCCAGTAAATGGGGACGGACCCCATTTTCAGGTGCGGAAGAGAAAGCCACCCTGGGCCTTGGAGAAGTCGATGAGCAGCGCCGCGCCGGGGGCGAGCTCGACGGTCGTCTCGCCGACGAAGCTGAAGCCCTCGCCGGGGCGGTCGCGTAGCCGCGCGACGATGCGGTGGCGGCCCGCGGCGAGCGGCAGGCGGTGATAGACGGTGGCGTTGCCGTCGCGCTGCACGCCCGTGGGCGGCACCTCGCGCCGCAGCGCGATCCGGCCGTCGACCTCGAGCTCGACGAGCAGCACCGCGCGCTCGCGCGGGCAGTCGAGCGCCGCGCGCATGTTGGGCGCGAGCCGCGCCAGCTCCTCGGCGCTGCGCTCGCGGCACGGCGCCTTCCTCTCGGCAGCGTGGATGAACGACAGGCGCAGCAGCGCCTCGTCCGGCCCGAGCGTGGCGAAGCGCGGCTCGGTGGAGAAGTAGCCGATCAGCGCCATCAGCGGCACGTACAGCGCGAGCTGCGCGGCGATGCGTAGGGTCTGCTTCATGCGGTGCCCCCGAGCCGCGCCATTTCCGGCCGCCGCGGGGGCGCGGGCCGGAAGACGTCGGAGAAGCAATCGTCCTGCGCCAGTCCCCGCGCGCGGAACGCGGGGTGCGCGGCCTCCACCATCGCTGCCGAGCCGCAGGCGTACACCTGGTGGCCGGCAAGGCTGGGGAAGTCGGCGAGGATCGCCTCGTGCACGAGGCCCGTGCGCCCCTCCCAGCGGTCCTCGGACGCCGGGTGGGAGAGGACCGGCACGAACGTGAAGTTGTCGTGCTCGCGCGCCCACTGCCGCGGCAGCTCGGCGAGGTACATGTCGTCGAGATTGCGCGTGCCCCAGTACAGCAGCATGCGGCGCCGCACGCCGCGGCTGAAGGCGTATTCGAGCATGCTCTTCACCGGCGCGAAGCCGGTGGAGCCGGCGACGAAGATGATCGGTTTCTCGGAATCCTCCCGCAGGAAGAACGCGCCAAGCGGCCCTTCGAAGCGCACCGTGTCGCCGACGCGCATGCGCTCGAACACCTGCCCGGTATAGCGCCCGCCGGCGATGCGCCGGATGTGCAGCTCGATGCGGTCGTTCACCTGCGGCGCCGTGGCGAAGGAAAAGCTGCGCTTGGCGCCGTCCTCGAGCAGAATATTGATGTACTGGCCGGCATAGAAGGAGATGCGCTCGCTGCCCTCGAGCCGGAGCACCACGCGCATCACGTCCGGAGCGAGAGGCTCGAGGCCCTCGACGGTAGCGCTCCATTCCCGCGGGCGGATGTCGCCGAGGGTCTTCGTGGGGACGTACTCGAGCTCGATGTCGCCGCGCAGCGTGGCGCAGCAGGTGAGGAGCTTGCCCGCGTCGCGCTCGGCATCGGGCAGCGCGTCGCTCTGGTACGCCCCGTAGTCCACCTCGCCATAGGCGAGCGTCGCCTTGCACTGCCCGCAGCCGCCGTTGCGGCACTCGAAGGGCAGCGCGAGGCCTTCGCGCAAGCCCGCGTCGAGGATCGTCTCGCCCTCACGTACGGTGACGATGCGATTGTCGGGGCGCACCAGCATGTAGTGCTCGGCGGCCTTCTTCTTCGGCGGCAGCCAGGGCAGGACGAGGAACAGCGCGGTCAGGCCGCCGAGCAGCAGCCAGAGCTCGCCGGGCGAGGTGCGATACAGCAGCGCGTAGGTCGGCAGGTAGAACCAGTCGAAGTCGACCGTGCCCACCGCGGCGGCGAGGTCGGCGCGCGGCTGGCTGAGGGCGGGCTTGACGAGCGAGAGCACGACCAGCGCCGCAGTGAGCGTCGCCGCCACCGGCAGCGGCGGCGCGGTGCGCGCCTGCGGCACGCGCTGCGTATGTATCCAGAGCAGCGCCAGGACGGCGAGCGGCACGCCGATGTGGATGAAGGAAAGGAGCGAAAACAGGCGGTCGTTCACGTTCTCGGGCTGGATGAAGTTGCGCACCAGCGCGCCCTGGAAGAGCGGCAGCCAGTCGAGCCACTCGGCGGTGGCGACCACCACGAACTGCGAGAGGCGATCCCAAGGCAGCATGTAGCCGTTGATGCCCGAGGCGTACACCAGCCACAGCAGCGCCACGCCGCTCACCCACGAGAACCAGCGGAAGCCCCGGTAGCGGTCGAAGCACCAGTGCCGCGCGAGGTGCAGCACCATGACCAGCACCACGCCGTCGGAGGCGTAGCGATGGATCGAGCGCAGCACGCCGCCGGCGTAGGGCTGGCCGTGCGTCAGCGCCTCGACCGAAGCATAGGCGCCGTCGACGCTCGTTTCGAACAGCACGTACAGGTACAGGCCGCTCGCCACCACCAGCCACATGAGGTAGTAGGCGATCGGGCCGAGGTAGTAGAGCGGGTTCAGCCGGTCGCCGAACGCGAGGTTGAACAGGCCCTCGACTCTAAGGAAAAACCACTGCCCGATCAGGTGCATACGGTGGATCACCGCATCATCCTAGGGCGGCGGCAGGGTGCGAGGATTGATCTAGGTTAAATATTGGAAGGGCGCCGCCGGCGCCGCCATTCGACGAACAGGAACGCGAGGGTGCCGAGGACGATGCTCGCACCGACCAGCAGCTCGGCGACGATCACGGTGTTGAGCCGGTAGCGCCCCGCCACGGGGTCGTACACCGTGCACAGCAATCTCACCTTCTCGAACAGCGCCCGCAGGTTGCCCTGCGGCACGGGCTTGCCCTGCGCGAGCTCGAGCAGCGGCCCCACGAACAGCGGCGTGTCGAACGAGTCGCCGTACACCTGGCGGTAAATCCTGCCTTGCGCGTCCACGATGCTGACCTGCAGCAGGTGGTCGAACCCCGCGGCGGTCGATTCGTAGCGAAAGCCGAAGTCGGCGACGAGGGCGGGCAGCGCCTGTGCGTCGGGCGAGAGGAACAGCCAGTTCGGCGAAGCGACGCCGTACTTGCGCGCGAAGCCCTGCATCGCCTGCGGCGTGTCGAACGGCAAGTTGAAGCCGATCGTCGCGACGCGGAAAGTGCCCGGCCCCAGCGTGCGCTCGGCGGCGGCTACCGCGGTGGCGAGGAACTGGGTCGTCGCCGGGCAGACCTGGAAACAACCGGTGTAGACGAAGTGCACGACCAGGGGCCTGTCGCGCAAGTCCGCGAGCCGCACGGCGCGGCCCTCGGTATCGCGCAGCATGTGGTTGCCGACCGTGCGGCCGATGGCGGCCTGGCTCTCGCGCAGCGCGAGCTTCTCGTCGAACGCGTGCGCGGGGAGCGCGGCAAGCAGCAGCGCGAGGCTAAGCGAGCAGCGCCACATCGAGCATCGCCCCGGCCAGCACGGCGCCGAGTTGCGCGAGCGAGGCGAGGAACGCGGCGCGCGCGGTGCCGCGCCCGGGGCGCAGCACGAGCGCGCGGCAGCGAAGCAGGAAGTGCGCGCCGCCCGCGGCGGCGCAGGCAAGATAGATCCAGCCCAGGCCGAAGGCAGCGGGCACGAGCGAGGCGGCGACCAGCAGGACGGCGCTCGCAAAGATGGCGCGCGCGGCGCGCGCCTCGCCCACCACCACCGGCAGCATGGGCACGCCGGCCGCGGCATAGTCCTCGCGGTAGGCGATGGCGAGACTCCAGAAGTGCGGCGGCGTCCACAGGAACAGCACGACGGCGAGCGCCAGCGATTCGGGCCCCGGCGCCGGCGACACGGCAGCGGCGCCCGCGAGCACGGCGAAGCTGCCCGCGAGACCGCCGACCACGATGTTCCACCACGTGCGGCGCTTCAACCACACCGTGTACACCACGCCGTAGGTGAAGGCGCCGAGGAAGACGTAGAGCGCGGCGAGCGGGTTGGCGGCGAGCGCGGCGGCGAGCACCGACGCCGCGAGCATGGCGCCGATCAGCCACAGCCATCCGGGTGCGTGGCGAAGCCGCCCGGTGACGAACGGGCGGTTGCGCGTGCGGCCCATGCGCGCGTCGAGATCGCGCTCGGCGTACTGGTTGAACGCGCCCGCGGCGGCCGAGGCGACCAGCACGGCGAGCACCAGGACGAGGGAGGCACCCGTCCCCGGCCCCGCACCGGACTCCACCGCCAGGCCGGCGGCCGCCGCAAAGGCGATGGCGACGCCGATCCTGAGCTTGAAGAGGTTGAGGACCTGCTTCACGTCAGCCCAGCGGCCAGACCGTCGACAGGTACTTCCAGTTGATGAAGTAGTACAGGATGAAGGACACGAGGAACACCATCGCCAGGGCGAAGGTGCCCGGCGCGACCATGCCTGCCGTGCCGATGCTCGGGTGGTGCGCGGCGATCGCCGCGGCCACCGGCTTGGGCGCCGGCGCGATGCCGTCCCTCGCGCGCACGTGCTGGAAGCCCGGCGTCTCGATCCTCTTGCCGAGGAACACCGAAACCACGGTGATCAGCAGGTACATGCCGCCGCCGACGATGGCGATCAGCCCCGTGATGCCGGCGAGCGCCATCATCAGCCAGGCGGCGCCGGGGAACTCATGCGCGAACGCGTTGCCGGCGAAGCCGATGTCCCAGTGCCGGCGCGGCACGCCCAGGGTCCCCGCGCCCATGAGAAACAGCGACACGCCCATCATGGCGAGGCCGAACACGTACGGCTGCCACTTGGCGAGCATCGGGAACGTGAGCTCGCGGCGAAACAGCACCGGGATGAGGAAATAGGTGAGGCCCATGAAGGCGAGGGTGGTGCCCACCACCACCGTGGCATGGAAATGCCCCGGCACGTAGATGGTGTTGTGGATGATGAGGTTGAGCTGCTCGGTGCCCATCATCACGCCCGAGATGCCGCCGAGGAAGCCGAAGCCGATGAGCGACATGAACATCGAGGAAAACACCGGGTTGCCCCAGGGGGCCTTGCGCAGCCACTCGAACAGGCCGTGGTTGAAGCCCTTCTGACGCTGCGCCACCTCGATCGCCCCGGGCACCGTCAGGCCGTGCACCATGGAGGCGAGCACCGCGAGGTACATGGCGTAGCTGGTGTTGAAGATCTTCCAGTGCGAGGTGAGGCCCGGGTCGGCGAGCAGGTGGTGCGCGCTCGCCAGCTGCAGGAACAGGATGTACAGCAGGAACGCGCCGCGGCTCACCTTCTCCGACATGGGCTTGGCGCCGAACACGATGGCCGCCACCGCGTACCACACGGAGACGTGCGCGGCGACGTTGATCTGCTGCGAGGAGTGGCCGAACGCCCACCACACGGTGCGGTACATGAGCGAGTCGATGTGTGCGACCAACCCCACCGACCACAGGAACGTCGGGATGAGGATGATGGCGCCCGCGGCGATGGTGAACACGGCGATGATGCCCGCGGTGATTGCGCCGAAAGTCACCAGCGGCACCGACCCCTGGTAGGTGCGCTCGGCCTTCGCCACCACCAGCGTGCCGAAGAACACGAAACAGGCGATGAGCGCCCCCACCGCGAACAGGATGAGCCCCAGGTAGAAGGTGGGGTGGGCGCCCATCGGCGCGTAGGAGGTGAACATGACGCTCGAATCGCCGCGGAACACCGAGTAGTTGTTGACCAGCGCGCCGACCACCATCAGCCAGAACCCGGCCCAGGCCATGCCGGGGGTCGCGAGGCGCGCCTTGAGCAGCGTCGAGCTGGCGAAGTACAGCACCGCGATCTCGAAGAAGATGATCCAGAACACGAGCATGTTCAGCCCGTGCGCGGTGAGGAACTGGTAGAACATGTCGGGCGGCAGCAGGTGCACCGCCTGCCAGCGCGTGAGCACCACGCCGATGGCGAGCAGCCCGCCGATGAGCAGCGACACGACCGCGGCCACCGCGTTCCAGCGCATCAGCTTTTCCGCGGGCTCGTGGAACACCAGCCCGCTCGAGGGACAGGTCCTGAACATCCGGTTCACGCTCATGTGTGCTCCCTTACTTCACGACGTACAGGCGGCTCACCATGGTGTGGTGGTTGATGCCGCAGTACTCGTTGCAGATGATCGAATAGGCGCCCGGGCGGGTCGGCGTCACGGTGAGCACGTGCTCGTAGCCCGGATGCACCTGGTTGTTGATGTTCTCCGGCTGCAGCGAGAAGCCGTGCAGCCAGTCGAGCGACATCAAGTGGATGCGGTAGGACTTCCCGGCCTCGAGCTCGAGGATCGGGTACCAGCGCCACAGTTGCGCGATCAGATACACGTCGCTGCCCGCGGGCGGGCGCACCACCGGGATCTGCAGGTCGCCGCCGTCCTCGCGCACCTTGTACTTGGCGATCATCTCCTCGGTCTTCCTCACGAAGTCCTCGGGCTTGGCGCGGTAGGCCTCGTTCGACAGGTTCTGCTGACCGTAGATGTGCCAGTAGGGCATCATGAAGAACATGATCAGGCACCAGATCAGCGCCACCACGATCCAGATCAGTTCCACCCGGTCGAGCGGCTGCTTCCACCACACCCTTTCCTGCGGAGGCAGGATTGCGCTCATGGCGACTCCCTTGTTTTATTTGGCGATCGGCAGGGACACGATTTCCATCACGCCCCACACGATGTAGAGCACGGTGGGCATGGCGATACCGAGGAACAGCAGCAGGAACGGGTTGTCGAGCACCTGCTGCATCACCGGGATGGGCTCGTCGGGCACGTCGTCTTCGATGCGTTCGGCGTTCATGGCGCCCCTTCTTCAGGTTCGGACGGC
>CAZAEG010000236.1:0-6472 GCA_964484035.1 uncultured Enterobacteriaceae bacterium
GCGTTCATCAGCGCCGCCGAGAGCGCGTCTTCGACCGGCTCCACCGCCGGGAAAGCACGCTTCACGACGGCGAACGCCTCCTCGTGCATGCGCGCCGGATACACGCCGGTCGGCAGGCGCGTGGCGCGCGCGGTGATCGCGGCGGTGCCGGGCCCGTGGTTGCGCGTGAGCCAGGGCAGCGTCCCGGCTTCGGCAAATGCGCAGCGCGCGCCCGTCGCCTGGCGCATGACATACGCGCCGAACGTCCCGGGCGCGAGGAACACCACCTGAGCGTCGGCGAGGTGCGGCGCGAGGCGCAGCGCGTTGTCGGGCTGCGTGAAGGCGGGATCGGGCATGAAGACGAGTTCCGCGCCGCGCACCGCCTCGCCGATGTCGGCGCAGGTCCTGGCGATGCGCATTTCGCGCATTCCCATGACGTCCTTGAGGTTGATGCGCTCACGCAGCGCGCCGGTATCGCGCCGCCAGTGGCACACCTCGTGGCCCTGCGCGGAAAGATCCGCGGCGGCCGCATGCGCGCCGTTGCCGCCACCGAGGACCGCGACTCTCATCTGGTATATCTTATCGGCATGGAGCGCTCCTTCAGGGAAGAGGTCGCGAAACTCAGGCTCGGCGACGGCGAGACCTTCCACGGCGAAGGCATCCTCGCGGTCACCAAGGCGCTGCTGCAGTCGGGCGTGTCCTATGTGGGCGGCTACCAGGGCGCGCCGGTGTCGCACATGATGGACGTGCTGAACGACGCGCGCGACATCCTCGACGAGCTCGGCGTGCACGTCGAGACGAACGCCTCCGAAGCGGGCGCGGCGGCGATGCTCGGCGCCTCGATCAACTACCCGATGCGCGGCGCGGTGACCTTCAAGTCCACGGTGGGCACCAACGTCGCGTCCGACGCGCTCTCCAACCTCGCCTCCGCGGGCGTGAAGGGCGGCGCGCTCATCGTGCTCGGCGAGGATTACGGCGAGGGCGCCTCCATCATCCAGGAGCGCAGCCACGCCTTCGCCATGAAGTCGCAGATCTGGCTGCTCGACCCGCGCCCCAGCCTGCCGAAGATCGTGGAAATGGTGGAGCACGGATTCGCGCTCTCGGAAGCGTCCAGCTCGCCGGTGATGCTCGAGCTGCGCATCCGTGCCTGCCACGTGCAGGGCTCGTTCAAGACGAAGTCGAACCGCGCGGCGCGCTTTTCCACGCGCAAGCTGCTCGAGGGCCCGGACTTCGACTTCGCCCGCATCAGCCTGCCGCCGTCCACCTATGCGCAGGAGAAGCACAAGATCGAGGTGCGCTGGCCGGCCGCCGTGCAGTACATCCGCGAGCACGGGCTGAACGAGACGTTCCCGGGCGAGCGCAGCGATATCGGCATCCTTTGCCAGGGCGGCATGTACAACGCGGTGATCCGCGCGCTGCAGCAGCTCGGCCTCGCCGACGCCTTCGGCGCCGCGCGCATCCCGATCTATTGCATGAACGTGACCTACCCGCTGGTGCCGGAGGAGCTCGTGCAGTTCTGCGCCGGCAAGCGCGAGGTCCTGGTGGTCGAGGAAGGCCAGCCCGCCTACCTCGAGGACGCCCTCCTCGCCGTGCTTCGCCGCCACGACGTCGCCGGGGTCGAGGTGCACGGCAAGGATGTGCTGCCGATGGCGGGCGAATACACCGGCGAAGTGGTGGTCACCGGCATGGCGCGCTTTCTCGGCGTGGAGCAGGCGCTCGTCGCCATCACCGCTCCCAAGCGCAAGGCCGCGGAGCTCCTCGGCGCGCCGCTGCCCACGCGCCCGCCGGGCTTCTGCGTCGGCTGCCCCGAGCGCCCGGTGTTCGCCGCCATGAAGCTGGTGGAAAAGGACCTCGGCAAGTACCACGTCTCGGCGGACATCGGCTGCCACACGTTTTCCACGCTGCCGCCGTTCAACATCGGCCACACGGTGCTCGGCTACGGGCTCGGGCTCGCATCGAACTCCGCGGTGCAGCCGATGTTCGGCCGGCGCACTGTGACCATCATGGGCGACGGCGGCTTCTGGCACAACGGCCTCACCTCGGGCGTGGCGAACACCGTCTTCAACAAGGGCGACGGCATCCTCGTCATCATGAAGAACGGCTACAGCTCGGCCACCGGCACGCAGGAGCTGCCCTCCTCGCCCACGCACAGCGAGCACAAGGCCGCCGACATGTCGATCGAGCGCGCGCTCGAAGGCCTCGGCGTGGGCTGGATGCGCACCGTGGACACCTACCACGTCGGCGAGATGAAGAAGACGCTGCAGGACGCGATGACCACCGGTTACGCGGGTTTGAAAGTAGTCATCGCCGACGGCGAATGCCAGCTCGAGCGCCAGCGCCGCGTGCGTCCGGCGACCGCGAGGAAGCTCGCCGCGGGCGAGCGCGTGGTGCGCGTCAAGTACGGCGTCGACGAGGACACCTGCACGGGCGACCATTCCTGCATCCGGCTCTCCGGCTGCCCGACGCTCACTGTCAAAGACAATCCCGATCCCCTGCGCCGGGATCCGGTGGCCACCGTCATCGACGGCTGCGTCGGCTGCGGCCTGTGCGGCGAGAACGCGCACGCGGCCACGCTGTGCCCGTCGTTCTACCGCGCCGAGGTGATCCAGAACGCGAGCGCCTGGGACCGGCTGCTTGCGGGGACGCGCGGCGCGCTGCGCGCGCTCCTGTCGTGAGCCTGCCCGAGCGCTCGATCACGGTGCTCATCGCCGCGCTCGGCGGCGAAGGCGGCGGCGTGATGGCCGACTGGCTGATGCATGCCGCCACCGCCTGCGGCTTCCCGGCGCAGGCCACGTCCATTCCCGGGGTTGCGCAGCGCACCGGCGCCACCACGTACTATCTCGAGATCTTTCCCGTGCAGCGCGCTCGCCTGGGCGGTCGCGAGCCCGTAATGTCGCTCACGCCGAGCCCGGGCAACGTGGATGTGATGGTCGCTTCCGAGCTGCTCGAGGCCGGCCGCGCCCTGCAGAACGGCTACGTCTCCCCGGAGCGTACGACGCTCGTCGCCTCCACGCACCGCATCTACGCCACCGTGGAGAAGATGCAGATGGCGGACGGACGCTTTCCGGAGGAGCGCGTGCTGGCGGCGGCCCGGCAACTGGCCCGGCGGGCCGTGCTCTTCGACATGCGCCGCATGGCCGAGGACACCGGCACCGTGATCAACGCCGTGCTGTTCGGCGCGATGGCCGGCTCCGGCGCCCTGCCGCTGCCGCGCGAGGCCTGCGAGACGGCGATACTGCGCGCCGGCAAGGGCGCGCAGGCGAGCCTGCGCGGCTTCGCCGCGGGCTACGACGTCGCCGCGGGTGCCCGCCCGGCACCGGCCGCGGCCTCGCGCCCGCTGCCGCTGCAGACGCGCGACATACTCGAGCAGGGCGCGGCGCGCCTGCGCGACTACCAGGGCGAGGCCTATGCGCGGCTCTATCTGCAGCGCATCGCCACGCTGGGCAACGCGGACGCGACGCTGGTCGGCGAAACCGGCCGCGAGCTCGCGCTGTGGATGAGCTATGAGGACATCATTCGCGTTGCCGACCTGAAGACGCGCCGCACGCGCTTCGCGCGCGTGCGCCGGGAGACGGGGGCGCAGGACGGCGAGCCGATGGTGGTGATCGACTACCTCAAGCCCGGGGTCGAGGAAGTCGCTTCGATCCTGCCGCCGTTTCTCGGCCGGCGCCTCGTGGCCTGGGCTGCGGCGCGCGGCAAGCTCGACGCGTACAACGTCGGCATGCACGTGAAGACCTCCGCCATCGGCGGCTTCCTGCTGGTGCGCTCGCTCGCCTGGCTCAAGCGCTGGCGGCCGCACAGCCTGCGCTACGCCGAGGAGCAGGCGCTCATCGAGCGCTGGCTCGCCGCGGTGCGCGCGGCTGCGCCCCGCAGCGCGCCGCTCGCGCTGGAGATCGTGGCCTGCGCGGGGCTGCTGAAGGGCTATGGCGAGACGCATCGGCGCGGCAGGGCGGGTTTCCTCGCCATCCTCGACGCCCTGGTCGAGAATCCGGCCGCGGGCGACGCGGCCGCGCGGGCCGCCGCGATCCGCAAGGCACGCGCGGCCGCGCTCGCCGATCCCGAGCACAAGGCGCTGGAGAAGACGCTCGGCCGGCCCGTGACCTGGCTGCACGCCGCGAAGAACCGCTAGAATCGACGGCTCATGAGCGACCCGGCCTTTCTCAGCCGCGAGTACAACAATCGCGAGCTGTTCCCCGACCATCCGCGGCATTTCGCGCGCTGGGCGGAGAGCTCGACGCGCGCGCGCTCGACCATGACCTGCTACCTCGACCGTGCCTACGGCGCTTCGCCGGGCGAGACCCTCGACATCTTCCCCGCGCGCAAGGGCGACGGCAGCGCGCTGATGTTCATCCACGGCGGCTACTGGCGCTCGCTCGACAAGCGGGATTTCTCGTTCCTCGCGCCGGCGTGGGTGGACGCGGGCGTATCGCTGGTGGTCGTCAACTATGATCTGTGCCCGAAGGTGAGCATCGAGCGCATCGTGCAGCAGATGCTGGCGGCCTCGGTCTGGCTCTACCGGCACGCCGAGCAGTACGGCATGGACGAGGACCGGCTGTTCGTCAGCGGCCATTCGGCGGGCGGGCACCTCGCGGCAATGATGCTGGCGGCGCTGTGGCCGGTGATGGACCGCACGCTGCCCAAAGACCTGTACAAGGGCGCCGTGGCGGTGAGCGGCGTGTACGACCTGCGCCCGCTCGTGCAGGTGGACTGGGTGAACGGCGACCTGCGGCTCGACGAAGCCGCGGCGCACAAGCTCTCGCCCGCGTTCCTGCCGCCGGCGACGCGCGCGCCGCTCGCGCTCGCCGTGGGCGCACTGGAGAGCTCGGAGTTCAAGCGCCAGAACGCGCTGCTGGCGCAGCGCTGGAAGCCGGTGCTCGCGGGCAGCGCGCTCCTGCCCGGGCGCGACCACTTCACCATCGTCGACGGACTCGGCAGCCCGACCGACCCCCTGTTCGCGAGCGCCAAGCGCCTGATGCGCCTCGACCGGTGAACGAATTCCTCGCCCCGGGACGCTACGTCGACAGCGACCACACCGCCGTGGTGGCGTTCGCGCGCCAACACGCCAGGGGTGCCACCGACGTCGAGCGCGCGGTGTCGCTGTACTACGCTGTGCGCGACGGCGTGCGCTACAACCCGTTCCTGGACTTTTCGCGCGATTCGGCCTTCCGCGGCAGCGTGTGCCTGGACGCGGGCGAAGGTTTCTGCATCGGCAAGGCGGCGCTGCTCGCGGCCTGCGCGCGCGCCGCGGGCATTCCGGCGCGCGTGGGCTTCGCCGACGTGAAGAACCATCTCACCACGCCGCGGCTGGCCGAGCGCATGGGCACGGACCTGTTCGTGTATCACGGCTTCACCGAGCTGTGGCTGGAAGGCAAGTGGGTCAAGGCCACGCCTGCCTTCAACCTCGACCTGTGCCGCAAGTTCCGCGTCAAGCCGCTGGAGTTCGACGGCCGCAACGATTCGATCTTTCACCCGTTCGACGCCGACGAGCGCCGGCACATGGAGTACCTGCGCGACCGCGGCTCGTACGCCGACGTGCCGGTGCGCGAGATCCAGCAGGCGTTCAGCGAGCACTACCCGGGGCTGTACCAGCTTGGCCGCGACGCGGCCCGCGAAACCTTCGCCTGAATTAAGCCTCGCCCCAGACTTCGCGCGCGGTCTCGACCACCAGGCGGATCTTTGCGCCCTGCGCCTCGACCTCGAGCTGGTTGCCGTGCACCGTGCTGGAAAAGCCGCACTGCGGCGACAGGCACAATTGCTCGAGCGGCACGAGCTTCGCCGCCTCGCCGATGCGCCGCTTCAGGTCGTCCTTCGATTCCAGCGTGCCGAGCTTGGTGGTCACCAGCCCGAGGACCACGTGCTTTGCCTTCGGCACGAAGCGCAGCGGCGCAAAGTCGCCCGAGCGCGCATCGTCGTATTCGAGGAAGTACGCGTCCACCTGCAGCTCGTTGAACAGCACCTCCGCCACCGGCTCGTAACCGCCCTCCGCCGCCCAGGCGCTCTGGAAGTTGCCGCGGCACAGGTGCACGCCGACCGTCATGTCCTTCGGCCGGCCGGCGATCGCCGAGTTGATGAGGCGGGCGTAGCGCCGGGGCAGCTCGTCCGGGTCGTCGCCGCGCTGGCGCGCCCCTTCGCGCATCTTCGCATCGCACAGGTAGGCGAGGTTGGTGTCGTCGAGCTGCAGGTAGCGGCAGCCCGCGCCGGCGAGCTGGCGGATCTCCTCGCGGTAGCAGCGCGCCACGTCCTCGTAGAAGCCTTCCATGTCGGGGTAGGCCCCGCGGCTGATGGCGCCCCGGCCACCGCGGAAATGCAGCATGGTGGGCGACGGAATCGTGACTTTCGGCATGCGCGTCGCCACCGACTTGAGGAACTTGAAGTCCTCGAGCTGTATGGGCCGCACATGCTTCAGCGTGCGCGTAACGTGCATCACCGGCGGGGCGAAGTCCACGTCGCCGGCGGCGCCGTGGAACTTCACCTGGATGCCGCCCTTCACCTC
>CAZAEG010000237.1:0-7058 GCA_964484035.1 uncultured Enterobacteriaceae bacterium
GCGCATCAGATCGCCTCCCGCGGCGCGCGGCGCAGCGGCCCGTCGACCAGCGAGGCGAGCCCGCCGAGCGCATCGAGCAGCGCCTCGCGCTGCAGCCGGTACAGCACGCGCTGGCCCTGGCGCTCGGCCGCGACCAGTCCCGCGCGCTGCAGGACCGCGAGGTGGCGCGACACCGCCGGCGCGCTCATGCCGAAGCGCCCGGCGAGGTCGGTGGTGGACACCGCGGTCTGCGCGAGGATCGCGATCACCTGGCGGCGCGGCAGCGAGGCGAGCGCGGCGAACACCCGGTCCTGAGCATTAACGATCATGTTAATAGTATGGCGGATTTCCGGCCGCGATGGTTAAATGGCCGCCTCACCCAAGGAGACCCCGCCTCATGGCGAAGGCAAAGGCAGCGCTCTCGATGGCCGATCGCGACGGCTGGATCTGGTACGACGGCAAGCTCGTTCCCTGGCGCGCGGCCACCACCCATGTCCTCACCCATTCCCTGCATTATGGACTCGCGGTGTTCGAGGGCGTTCGCGCCTACCGCACCGTGCGCGGCACAGCGATCTACCGCCTGAAGGAGCACACGCAGCGGCTGATCAACTCGGGCCACATCTACCTGATGAAGGTCCCCTACGGCCTCGAGCAGCTGATGCAGGCGCAGATCGAGGTGGTGCGCGCCAACGGCCACGAGGCCTGCTACATCCGGCCGATCGCCTTCTACGGCTCGGAGAAGATGGGCGTGTCGCCGGTGGGCGCGCGCGTGCACGTGGCGATCGCTGCCTGGCCCTGGGGCGCCTACCTCGGCCCGGAGGCGCTGGAGAAGGGCATCCGCGTGAAGACCTCCTCCTACGCGCGCCACCACATCAACGTCACCATGGCGCGCTCCAAGATGTCCGGGACCTACCCCAACTCGGTGCTGGCGACGCTCGAGGCGACCATGCACGGCTACGACGAGGGGCTGCTGCTCGACGTCGACGGCTTCGTCGCCGAGGGCGCGGGCGAGAACATCTTCATCGTCAAGGACGGCGTGATCTACGAGCCCGAGCTCACCTCCGCGCTCACCGGCATCACGCGCGCTTCCGTCATCGAGCTCGCCACCGGCCTGGGCTACCAGGTCGAGTCGCGGCGCCTGACGCGCGACGACATCTACATCGCCGACGAGTGCTTCTTCACCGGCACCGCGGCCGAGGTGACGCCGATCCGCGAGCTCGACAGCCGCGTCATCGGCGCCGGCAAGGCCGGACCGGTCACCCAGAAGCTGCAGAAGGCGTTCTTCGACGTGGTCACCGGCAAGGACCGCAAGCACGCCCACTGGCTGACGCCGGTGCCGATGAAGAAGGGCAAGCCGTGAGCACCGATACCGCGCGCGAGGTGCAGGTCACGGCGCAGGACCTGCCCCTGCACTGCCCGCTGCCCGGGGCGCCCCTGTGGGCGCGCCACCCGCGCGTGTTCCTCGACGTCGTCAAGCAGGGCCAGGCGCTCTGCCCGTACTGCGGGACGAAGTACGTCTACAAGGGCCCGGCGCCGAAGGGGCACTGAGGCTTGGCGCGCCTGCTCGTCGTCGCGCCCAACTGGATCGGCGACGCGCTGATGTGCCAGCCGCTGCTCATGCGGCTGCGCGAGAAGCTGCCGCAGGCGCGCATCGACGTCGTCGCGCCCGCCTGGGTGGCGCCCGTGTTCCGGCGCATGCCCGAGGTGGCGGGCGTGATCGAGACCCCTTTCGCGCACGGCGCGCTGCACCTGCGCGAGCGCTGGCGCCTCGGGCGCACGTTGCGCGCGCTCGGCTACGACCAGGCGCTCGTCCTGCCCAACGCCTGGAAGGCGGCGCTCGTGCCCTTCCTCGCCGGCATTGCGGTGCGCAGCGGCTACCGCGGCGAGTCGCGCTACGGCCTGCTCAATCGCGTCCACCGCAAGCAGCCCGGGCGCGAGCCCATGGCGCTGCACTACGCGCGCCTCGCCGGAGCGCCCGGCGCGCCGGTCGCGCAGCCGCTGCCGCAGCCACGGCTCGCGGTGGACGCGCAGGCGGTGCTCGCCACGCGCCGGCGCCTGGGCCTCGAGGAGCGCTACGCGGTGCTCTGCCCGGGCGCGGAGTACGGGCCGGCGAAGCGCTGGCCGTACTTCGCCGAGCTCGCCGCGCGGCTCGATCGTCCCGTCGTCGTGCTCGGCTCGGCGCAGGAGCGCACGCTGTGCGCTGCGGTCGGCGGCCGGAACCTCGCCGGCGAGACCACGCTCGACGAGGCGCTCGACGTGCTCGCCGGCGCCGAGCTCGTGGTGAGCAACGATTCCGGCCTGATGCACGTCGCCGCCGCGCTCGGCCGCCCGCAGGTGGCGCTCTACGGCTCGTCGAGCCCGCGGCACACGCCGCCGCTCTCGGCGCGCGCGCGCGTCGTCTGGCTCGGCATCGAATGCAGCCCCTGCTACGCGCGCGAGTGCCCGCTCGGGCACTTTCGCTGCATGCGGGAAATGACCGTGGATCTCGTGCTGGAGCAGGTAAAGCTAGTTAAATAGCGCATGCCGTTACGTATTTTCCCCACCCCGCAAGACGCCGAGACCGCCTTCTACGAGGCGCTCGAGCGCGCCGACCTGGAGCTGATGATGGCGGTGTGGTCGGAAGACGAGGAAATTGTCTGCGTGCATCCCGGGGGCCCGCGCCTCTCGGGTCAGGACCAGGTGCGCGAGAGCTGGCGCCAGATCTTCGCCGGCGGCGCCAGCGCGCGGCTGCACGTGACGCAGCAGATCACGATCAGCGGCACCATGGTCGCCGTGCACAGCGTGCACGAGAACTTCTCGCGCCCCGGGGAGGCGCGCCCGCGGCAGGCGGTGGTGGCGACCAACGTCTACCTGCGCACCGCGGCGGGCTGGCGCATGGTGGCGCATCACGGCTCGCCCGCCCCGGGCACGGCCGAGCCGCCGCCGCCCGCGCCGAAGATCCTGCATTGAGCCCCTACCGCGCGCCCTGGTGGCTGCCCGGCGGTCACCTGCAGACCCTGTACGGCGCGCTCGGGCCGGCGCCGCGCGTCGCCTGGCGCCGCGAGCGCTGGGACACGCCCGACGGCGACGTCATCGACCTCGACTGGGCGGAGAGCGGCAGCGGGCCGCTGCTCGCCCTGTTCCACGGACTCGAAGGCGGCTCCTCCAGCCATTACGCGCGCCAGGTCGCGGCGCAGGCGCAGGCGCGCGGCTGGCGCTGCGTGGTGCCGCATTTCCGCGGCTGCTCGGGCGAGGCCAACCGCCTGGCGCGCGCCTACCATTCCGGCGACAGCGCGGAGCTCGACTGGATCCTGCGGCGCCTGCAGCCCGACTACGCGGCGGGCGTGTCGCTCGGCGGCAATGCGCTGCTCAAGTGGCTGGGCGAGCAGGGCGAGGCGGCGGCGCGCATCGTGCGGCGCGCGGCGGCCGCCTCCGCGCCGCTCGATCTCGCTGCCTCGGGGCACGCGCTCGGCCGCGGCCTCAACCGCCGGCTCTACGCGAGGCATTTCCTCGTCACGCTGAAGGCCAAGGCGCTCGCCAAGATCGCGCGGCATCGGCTCGCGATCGACGCGGCGCGCGTAGCGCGCGTGAGCACGCTTTATGAATTCGACGACCTGGTCACGGCGCCGCTGCACGGCTTTCGCGACGCCGACGACTACTGGGCGCGCGCTTCCAGCGCGCCGTGGCTGCGCGCCATCCGCGTGCCGACGCTGGTGCTGAATGCGGGGAACGATCCGTTCCTGCCGCGCGCGGCGCTCGAGGCGGCGACGCGCGAGGCGGCAAAGGACGTGGTGCTAGAATTTCCGCAGGCCGGCGGTCATGCCGGATTTCCCGGTCGCGGGCATTGGCTCGCGCGCCGTTTCATCGAGCACTTCGCCGCACCGTGAAAATCCCCGCCGAGATCTTCCGCGCCTACGACATCCGAGGCATCGCCGGCAGGACGCTTACCGTGGAGGCGGTGCACGCGGTGGGCCGCGCGCTCGGCTCGATGGCGGGCGCGTTCGCCGTAGGCCGCGACGGCCGCGCCTCGGGCCCGGGGCTGGTGGATGCGCTGTGCGCCGGGCTGCAGGCCTCGGGCGCCGACGCCCTCGACATCGGCATGGTGCCGACGCCGGTCACGTACTTCGCCGCCCACCACCTGGGCTGCGGCAGCTGCGTATCGGTGACGGGCAGCCACAACCCTCCCGAATACAACGGACTGAAGATGGTGCTCGAGGGCCACACGCTCTCGGGCGACGAGATCCAGGCGTTGCGCGCGCGCATCGAGCGCGGCGACTTTCGCGCCGGCGCCGGCCAGCGCCGTGGCGCTGCGGTGCTCGATGACTACGTGAAGCGCATCACCGGCGACGTCAGGCTGGCGCGGCGCATGCGTATCGCCATCGACTGCGGCAACGGGGTCGCCGGCATGGCGGCGCCGCGCCTGTACCGCGAGCTCGGCTGCGAGGTCGAGGAGCTCTATTGCGAAGTCGATGCGACGTTCCCCAACCACCACCCGGACCCGTCGCACCTCGAGAATCTCGCCGACCTGATCGCCGCCGTGCGCAAGGGCAAGGCCGAGCTCGGCCTCGCCTTCGACGGCGACGGCGACCGCCTCGGCGTGGTGACGAAGGACGGCGGCGTCATCTACCCCGACCGCCAGCTGATGCTGTTCGCCGCCGACGTGCTGTCGCGCAACCCGGGCGCCGAGATTATCTACGACGTGAAGTCCACGCGGCTGCTCGCGCCCTGGATCGAGCGCCACGGCGGGCGGCCGCTGCTGTGGAAGACGGGCCATTCGTTCATCAAGGCGAAGCTGGCCGAGACCGGCGCGCCGCTCGCGGGCGAGATGTCCGGGCACACCTTCTTCAAGGAGCGCTGGTACGGCTTCGACGACGCGCTCTACGCGGGGGCGCGCCTGCTCGAGATCCTGTCGCGCTCGCGCGACGCGAGCGGCGTGCTGAACTCGCTGCCGGATGCGCCCTCGACGCCCGAGCTGCAATGGAAGCTCGCCGAAGGCGAGCCGCATGCGCTCATCGCCAAGCTGCAGGCGGCGAAGCCTTTTCCGAACGCCGCGCGCATCGTCACCCTCGACGGCGTGCGCGCCGAGTACGCCGACGGCTTCGGCCTGGCGCGGGCCTCCAATACCACGCCGGTGATCGTGTTACGCTTCGAAGCGGATACGGACGCCGCGCTCAGGCGCATCCAGCAGGATTTCCGCGCCGCGCTGCAGCCCCTGAAACCCGATGCTTCGCTTCCTTTCTAGCCTAATCGTCCTCTCGAGCGTCGCCCTGCCCGCCGCCGCCTGCCCGGCCCTGCTCGATCGCACCCTGGCCGACATCCATGAGCGGCCGCGCGCGCTGTGCGAGTTCGCCGGCAAGGTGCTGCTGGTAGTGAACACTGCCAGCGAGTGCGGCTACACGCCACAGTACGAAGGGCTGGAGGCGCTTTATCGGAAGTACCGCGAGCGCGGCCTGGTCGTGCTCGGCTTTCCGTCCAACGATTTCGGCGACCAGGAGCCCGGCAGCAACAAGGACATCGCCGCGTTCTGCGTCAACCAGTACGCCATCGACTTTCCGATGTTCGCCAAGACGCGCGTGCGCGGCGCGCAGGCCAACCCCCTGTTCGCCGAGCTCGCGCGCACCACGGGCGCTGCGCCACGCTGGAATTTCCACAAGTACCTGGTGGACCGCGGCGGCCGGCAGGTGATGAGCTTCGACACCCGGGTCGCGCCCGGCGATCCGCGGCTCGTCGCCGCCATCGAGCGGCTGCTCGGGGCGCGCTAGCTAGGAAAAATCCGGCCCGATCCGGTCCAGCCGGTCGGTGACTAGGCAGTCCACGCCCCAGGCGAGGAGCCGGCGCGCCGGGCGGCGGTCGTTCACCGTCCAGGCGAGCACTGCGCAACCGGCGGCGTGCGCCGCTTCGATGACGCGCGCCTTGAGCGCCCGGTGGTTGCAGTGCAGGGCCGCGCAGTCCAGGTCGCGCAGCATCTCGAGCCAGTGCGGCGGCAGGCGCGTGAGCAGCAGGCCGCGCGGCAGCTGCGGCGCCGCCTCGCGCGCCGCGCCCAGGGCGAGCGGCGAAAAGGACGACAGCACGGGCGGCAGCGCGGCGCCGCGCCAGAGCTCCGCCGCGGCGCGCGCCACCGCCTCGCCGGTGCGCCGCTCGAAGCCGTAGGCCGGCTTGATCTCGACGTTGACCCACAGGCCGAGGCTGCGGCACAGCTGCGCGGCATCCTCGAAGCGCGGGACGCGCTCGCTGTGCCAGCCCTTGCCGTGCCAGGAGCCGGCGTCGAGCCTCGCCAGCTCAACGTAGGCCGTATGCGCGACCTCGCCGCGCGCGCGCGTCGTGCGCTTGAGCGTGCGGTCGTGCATCAGCACCGGGGTGCCGTCGCCCGCGAGCATGACGTCGAACTCGACGCCCTTGAAACCCATCTGCGCGCCGAAGCGGATGGCGCCGAGCGTGTTCTCCGGCGCGAGCGTGCCACCGCCGCGGTGCGCCACGATCCGCGGGTAGGGCCAGCGGCTCACTGCGGGCGATGCCTTTGCTTGAGGCGCACGTAGACGGTCTTGCGCGCCCTTGCGACCACGGTGCCCGCCTCGTCCACGATGTCGATGTCGAACTCGGGCAGCACCTTTTCGCCGAGCGCCGCCTGCGCGCGGATCTCCTCCAGGCGCGCCTCGGTCAGCGCGAAGCGCGCGGTAACGGTGCCGCGGCCGGGCGTGAGATATTCGATCGCGCCCGACTGGTCCCACACGAGGTACTCGGGGCCGAGGTTGTGCAGCAGCATGATCGCGTAGAAAGGGTCCGTCATCGAGTAGAGGCTGCCGCCGAAGTGCGTGCCGTACAGATTGCGGTTCAGGCGCCGGCTGCGCAACTCCACTACCGCCTCGCGGAAATCGTCCGTGAGCGAGCGCACGCGGATGCCGGCGCCGAGGAACGGCGGCCACCAGCGCATGCCCCGACGCAGCGTGCGCGCGCTGAAGCGCACCCGCTCAGCTCTCGAGTCGCTTGCCGCTCTCCGGGTCGAACAGATGCATGTGCTCCGCGGAGAAGCGCAGCGGCAGGCGGCCTTCCCTGGCCACCACCGACGTGTGCAGGCGCGCCGCGACGCGCGCGCCGGACTT
>CAZAEG010000238.1:0-9287 GCA_964484035.1 uncultured Enterobacteriaceae bacterium
AACAGGGCCGCCTGCCGCGCAAGGGGCGCGGCGGAGGGCGGGAAGACGGCCGAGCGCATCAGCACGAACGCCACCGTCATGCCGACGAGGTAGGCGAGGACCACCGCGAGCTCGAGGCCGACGAGCCGGCTGAACAGGATCCGCGACCCCACGTTGGCCGCCGCCGCGATGCCGCCGGCGACGAGGAAACCCGCGAACTGGCGCGTCACGCCTGCCGGCCGCTTTCCGCGGCGATCCCGGCCAGTTCGCGGCCCAGGCGCAGGCTCTCGGAAATCGACCGGTCTTCGGGGTAGTAGTGGGAGGTGTCCGCCAGCACGAGGCCGCGCACGGCGCTCCTCTTCGGCGGCAGCGCGGCGTAGAAGCCCGGGGTGCAGACGGTCTGCGCGAACTCGTAGCGAAAAGCGTTCGCGGCGAGCACCCAGGACGATTCGAACTGCGGGTTGATTCTGGCCAGATACCCCTGGACTTCCTCGATGAACGCCTCCCGCGGCAAGCGGTACTTCGGATGCGTCACGGGCATGTAGAAGGGCGCGTAGACCACAGTGCACGGCAAGGGATTGAGGTTCGAGTACTCGATCAGGCCCGGGATGGCGATCGCCGGATCGTTGATGTTGGTCCAGAAATTGCGCGTGATCGGGTGGCGCAGCTTGAACACGGCGCAGACGACGCCGATGTTGACGATCGCCGCGATCTTGCGCCGCTCCGCTTCCGGCAGGCCCGGCGCCAGCCTGGCCAGATAGGGCAGCGGGATCGTCGAGACCACGTTGTCGTACGCACGCAGCTCGCCGTTCACCCGGATGCCGCGCAGCTCGCCCCGGGCGTCGATCTCGACGCGCTCCGCCGCCGAGTTGAGGAAAATCCGTCCCCCGAGCTCGCGTATGCGCCGATCGATCGCCTCGAGCAGCGTATCGGAGCCGCCCTCGAGATAGCCCAGCACTTCGGTGAACAGGCTCTTGCGCGACAGCGCGACGCGCTTGATGCGCGTCCCCAGCCAGGCGGCCGAGAGGCTGTCCTTGTACTCGAAGAACTTGAGCTCGAACAGGCTGCGCCACAGCACGTCGTAGCCGCGCTCGCCGACCCATTTTTTCAGCCAGGGCGTGCAGGCCACCCGGTCGAGCTTGCGCCAGTCGGAGACGCCCTTGGTCAGGAAGACGTGCGCACCGTAGCGCAGCTTCGTGGCCAGGTCGAGCCCGGGGAACTTCAGCAGGGCGACCGGGTTGCCCCAGTCGTGGAGCCGGCCCTCGAAATAAAAGCCCATGCGCGTTCGCGCCCAGCGCAGCTTCCCCTCGATGCCCAGCTCCCTCAGGTACTCGAACAGCGCGGTATCGGGCTTGCAGATGAAATGGTAGTAGCGCTCGATTTTCAGGCCGTCGAGATCGGTCGAGGCCGACATGCCGCCGATGCGCTCGTCGCGCTCGTACAGATCCACGCGCCAGCCGCGCTTGAGCAGCTCGTACACGACGGCGAGGCCCATCGGCCCCGCGCCCAGTACGGCGGCGGTGCGGGCTGCGGATTGCGGCGCCGCGCTCATCGCTCGACCAGCACGCGGCTGTACCTGGGGTGGCAGTACGACTCGCGGATTGCCGCTTCGAACGGCGTCTGGCGGAACCCGAACGCAGTTTCCGTTTCCACGCCATGGAAGTCGTCGCCGGCCGCCAGCGCTTCGAGCTGGTCGGCCGTGAACGGCGGTCGCCTGCTGAACAGCGCGTACAGCCTGAGCAGCCCCCGAAACAGCGCGAACGGGATGGGCACGATCCAGGTCCGCAGGCCCTTCACCTTCTTGATCAGGCGGATCATGTCGACATAATCGATGCGTTGCGCGCCGACGACGTCGTAGACGGCGCCGGCGGGCCGGTGCTCGATCGCCCAGACGAGCGCGCGGCAGAAGTCCCTGATGTAGAGCGGCTGGCGCATGTAGCGTCCGTGGCCCGGGATCGGGAACACGGGGGTCTTCTCCATGAAGCGGGCGAGCCAGCCCAGGTGCTTCGGATCGAACCAGCCGAACATCAGCGTCGGACGCAGGACGCAGCAGGGGACGCCCGATGCGCGGATCAGCGACTCCTGGCTTCTCTTGGTCCGAGTGTAATCGTCGCAGGCGGCCGAGTTCACCACGGACGAGCTCACGTGGACGAGGAAGCGGGCGCCCCCCGTGCGCACCGCGGCCAGCAGCCGCTCGGTGGCTGCGATGTTGTTGCGCTCGAAAGCCTGCGGGTGCTTGCCGGTGATCTGGGCATGCAGCACGACGACGACGGCATCCGGAGCGAACAGCCGCTCCCAGTCGCCCGGCTCGGCGAGATCCGCTGCGACCGTCTTTGCATCGGGCGCCAGCGTCCTCAGCACCTCGAGATTGCGCGCGTGCTTGTCGATCGCCACGATGTCCCTGTAGCCCAGCTCCTGCAGCATGAGCACGAGGTTCTGGCCGACGAGCCCTGCCGCGCCGGTAATGATGATCACAGCTTCATGCGCACGAAAACGAACTCGGGAATGTGCCTGATCACCAGCATGATCCACTTCCAGAACCAGGGCGCATACACCACCGCCGCGCCGCGGTCGATCCCCGCCGCGATGTCGCGCGCGATGCGCGCGGGGCTCGCCCACAGCGGACCCTTGACGAAGGACGCCGTCATCGGCGTGTCCACGAATCCGGGGCGGATGTCCACGACCGATATGCCGCGCGCGTGCAGCTCCTGGCGCAGGCCGCTCAGCAGCGTCGAAACCAGGGCCTTGGCCGACCCGTAGACGTAATTGCTCGCGCGGCCCCGCATGCCGGCGACCGAGGTGATCACGGCGATCGAGCCCCTGCCCTGCTGCCTGAAGTGTCGGGCGATGCGCAGCACGAGCGCGGCCGTGCCGAGGCCGTTCAGCTCGATCTCGCGCACCGCGAGCGCCGGATCGTCCGCGCAGCCGGCCTGATCGGGAAGCGTGCCGTGCGCCAGCAGCGCGCAGTCGATGCCGCCCAGGAACTCCGCGGCCCGGCGCAGCAGCGCGTCATGCGCGGCGTGGTCCAGGACGTCGAAGCGCTCGAACCCTACGGCGCCTGCGCCGCGCAGGCGCAGATCCTGCGCGCACGCCTGCAGCAAGGCCTCGCGGCGCGCGGCGAGGTAGAGCGAATCACCCCGCGCCGCCCATAGGCGCGCGGTCGCCTCCGCGATCGCCGAAGTGGCGCCGACGATGAGCACCTTCATGCACGCCGCAGCGGCATCGCTGCCCCGCCGGTCACTCTGCGCCAGAAGCTCGACGAGAACTTCGGGTCGACGAAGGCGCTGAACGCCTCCCACTCGGGATAGAACGCCCGGAACGACTGCGGCGACATGCGCGCATCCTTCGCCGGATAGACACGCCCGCCGGCAGAGGCGACGAGGCCATCCAGGCCGGCGAGAAGCTCGAGCGTGCTCCCACCGCGGTTCGGAAAGTCGAGCGCGAGGGTATAGCCCGGCCGGGGAAAGGACAGCAGGCCGACGGCGGGCGCTTCGCCGAAACGCTTGAGGACCGCGAGGAACGATCCCTGCCCGCTCGCGCCGATCCGGGAAAGGATCGCGCCCAGCGCGCCGCGGCCGGCCGCGCCCCCTGGCACCACGCACTGATACTGGAAGAAGCCCCGCCGCCCGTACATGCGGTTCCAGTTGCGTATGCCGTCGAGGGGATAGAAGAACGAGTCGTAGGGTACCCGCGATGGTCGAGGCAGGCGGTAGTAGAGCGCGTTGAACGCGCGCAGCGTCAGTCCGCCCACCAGCGAAAACGGCGGCGCAAACGGAAAGCGGAAGCGCTGCTTCGCGGCGAGGACCCCCGGCGACCCGGCGTGATCGCCCGCGAACAGAATTCCCCGCGCGTCCGACGCGCGCCGCGCGGCGCAATCCAGCCAGGCGACGACGTACTGATGCTGCCGCTCGAGCGGCTCGCTCAGGCAGAAGAACTCGTCCAGCGAAGCGAAGCGCACCGCGCGCTGCGTGATCCAGGGCCCTGCCACCTTTTGCAGGCGCATCTCCGCCCAGGTAATGAGCCCGGTGAGGCCGAGCCCGCCCACGGTCGCACGATACAGCCCTGCCTCGTCGTCGGCGCTGCATTCGCGCCGCGATCCGTCCGAGCGCAGCACCTCGAACCGCGGCACGTGGTGCCCGATGCTGCCGTCCCGGTGATGGTTCTTCCCGTGCACGTCGTTGGCGATCGCGCCGCCGACGGTGACGTACTTGGTTCCCGGCGTCACCGGCAGGAACCAGCCGCGCGGCAGCGCGAGCTCGATGATCTCCTGCAGCATCACGCCGGCCTCGCAGCGCAGCACGCCGCTCGCGGCGTCGAACGCCATGAACCGGTCCAGGTCCCGGGCCCGGATGAGGCTGTTGCCGTCGTTCAGGCAGGAGTCGCCGTAGCTCCGGCCGAGCCCGTACGGCAGGACGGAGCCGACGGTGCGCGGCAGCGCCGCCGTGCGATCGCGCATCGCGTGGACGCTCTGCCGCGGGGTGAAGACCCCGCCCCACGATCCGAAAGTGAGCTGCTCGGTCACGTCGCCATCCACAGCACCAGCGCGCCGCTCGCCGCGGCAAGGTAGCTCACCGGGTCGCGCACCGCGAACAGCACCGGGTCGTCGTGCATCCGGCCGCGCGCGGCGAGCAGCCAGATGCGCAGGATCCAGTACAGCAGAACCGGACACAGCAGCCACAAGGCGTCGGGATTCGAGTACAGCGCCGCGACGCTGTCGCCGTTCGTGTACAGCGCCAGAACCAGGACGCTCATCAGCGCGCTGCCCGCGCCCGCGGCGAGAACCAGGTTGATGTCCGCAACGACATAGCCGCGACCCGGGAGCGACTCGGCGCCCTCCTCGGCGAAGGAAACCAGCTCCGCGTAGCGCTTGACCATTGCCAGGCTGAAGAACAGGAACACCGCGAACGCGAGCAGCCAGGCCGACACGGGCGCGGACACCGCATAGCCGCCGCCGATGATGCGCAGCGTGTACAGCGCCGCGAGCGACACGATATCGAGAATCGGCAGCTTCTTCAGGCCGAGCGAGTAGGCGAGCGACAGGCCGAAGTACGCCGCCAGCGACAGCTGGAACGCCGTGGGCAGTGCGCTCGCGAGCGCCGCGCCGGCGGCGAGCGCCAGCAGGCTCATGGCGCCTCCCGCCAGGACCGAGAGCCGGCCCGAGGCGAGCGGACGCTTGCGCTTGCGCGGATGGGCCCGGTCGGCACCGAGGTCGAGCAGGTCGTTGAGCAGATACCCGGACGAGGCCAGGGCGCAGAACGCCGCGAACGCCACGCCAGCGGCCGCCAGGAGGCTCGCGTCGTGCAGGCGGTGCGCCGCGACCAGCGGGACGAACACCAGGAGATTCTTCACCCACTGGTGCGGTCGAAGCGCGCCGAGCAGGGCGGCAAGCCGGCTCGTGGCGGATCCGGCCGCGAAGACACGGTCGACTTTCGCGCCCCGCCGCACTCTTGGCGCCAGGCGGCCCGATCGATCGACGATGTGCGCCCGCTCCGCGGCTTGCCACACGGGCAGGTCGCTCGCGCTGTCCCCGAGGTAGTCGAAGCCGCCGGCGCCGAAGCGCCGCGTCAGCTCGGCCGCCTTGCGCCTTCCCTTGAGATTGAGCTGATCGGTCGACGCGATGACCTCGTCGAAGATCTTCAGGTGATCGGCGACCTGCTGCGCCAGCCGCGCGGCGGACGCGGTGGCGAGCACGATCGGCCGGCCGCGCGACCGCTCCTCGCCGAGGAAAGCGATGACCTCTTCGCGGTACGGAAGGCTCGAGACGTCCAGCCGGGCGCGAAGCGCGAGCTGAGTCTTCAGGTGGGCACGTCCGCGCACCGCCCAGACCAGGCATGCGAGGATCAGCCAGGGTGAGCTCTGCAGCGTCGAGAGCAGACTCTCGTGCAGCAAGTCCGTCGCCAGCAGCGAGCCGTCCAGGTCTACACAAAGCGGGCGCATCTGTCCGGGTGTTGCCCGCGTCGTCATAAGCCCGTGATTGTATGGGAAACTTGCGGCGCCGCCGATGCCGACGTTCTCCGTCCTCCTGCCCACCTGGAACAACCTGCCGTTTTTGCAGCTGTGCGTCGCCAGCCTGCGCCGGCACTCCGCGCGCGAGCATCAGCTCGTCGTGCACGCGAACGACGGCAGCGACGGCACGCGCGAGTGGCTGCGCGCCGAAGGCATCGAGCACACCGCGAGCGACGAGAACATCGGCATCTGCCACGCCGTCAATCTTGCAGGCGGGAAGGCGCGCGGCGACTACGTGGTGTATTTCAACGACGACATGGTCGCCGCGCCCGGCTGGGACACGGCGCTCGAGCGCGCGCTCGAGCGCGTGCAGCGGCACGGCCTGTTCATGCTCTCGGGCACCATGATCGAGCCGGCGGCGAGCGGCAATGCCTGCGTCGTGATCGCCGATTTCGGCCGCGACCCGGCGCGCTTCGACCTCGAGCGCTTCGCGCGCGAGGCGCCCGGGCTGGCGCGCGCGGACTGGCTCGGCGCCACCTGGCCGCCGACCCTGGTGACGCGCGCGCTCTGGCACCAGGTCGGCGGCTACTCGATCGAGTTCTCCCCCGGCATCGGCAGCGACAACGATTTCGCGATGAAGCTGTGGCGCGCGGGCTGCTGCGCGTTTCTCGGCGTGGGCGACAGCCTCGTCTACCACTTCTCCGAGACCTCCACGCGCCGCATCCGCAAGAACGACGGCCGGCGGCAGTTCCTCATGAAATGGGGAATTACGCAGTCGGGGTTCGACCGCTATTACCTGCGCCGCGGGCAGCCCGTGGGCGCCGATCCGCTGCTCGCGGAGCCGCGACCCTCCTGGGGCCTGCGCTGGCAGCGGCTCAAGAGCGGGCTGCGGCGGCGCTTTTTCTGAGCGCACAAACGTGAGCATGAGAGCAACGTTCTCGATGAATCGTGATAGTGCAGACTGGCGGGTAAGATGACGATGCAGAAGGAGAGCACGACGTGATTGAAATCGATGTCGGCGCGCTTTGCGATCTGCAGGTCGCCAAGACCGCCGAATGGCATGCTCAGCCATTCAAGGTGTCCGGGGCAGACTGGTTGAGCCTCGTCGAAGAAAATCATCGCTGCAACTTTGAGCTTTGGCACGAGGAGGACAAGGCGCGACGCGACGATCTGGGCTACGAACACGTGTACCGGGCAAAGCGCAGCATCGACGCATGGAATCAGAGACGCAATGATGCCATCGAAGCCATCGACCGCTGGCTATGGGAACGCCTGCCGGAGGCACCGGAGGATGCGCCCAGGCATTCGGAGACTCCCGGCATGATCGTCGACCGACTATCGATACTTGCGCTCAAGGAGTTTCATATGCACGAGCAAGCCGAGCGCCAATCCGCCCCCGTTGCGCAGCGCAAGCTATGCGCGCAGAAACTCGAGATAATTCGGCAACAGCGCTCGGATCTGCGCGATGCCCTCAAGGTTCTGCTCGAAGACCTTCGCTCTCGGCGCCGGGGATTCCGGCTGTACCGTCAGTTCAAGATGTACAACGATCCGGCGCTCAATCCGGAGCTCTATGTCGCGAGAGACTAGTGCGGCAGTTCAGGCGGGATCGCCTGCGGCGACCTGCTGCTTCTCGCCGACCATGCGCAGGAACGCAGTATGGAGTTGCTGCGCAGTGACGGCCGCAATGCAGGGCCTGCTTGCCTGACACGCATAGGCATGTCCACTGCACGGACAGGGCGAACCTTGCAGCCATGCGTGAGCCGCGCCCAAGGGTGCCCAGCACTGGGCCGAAGTGGGGCCAAAGAGGCCGATGGTGGGCACGTCGAGCGCCGCGGCGAAATGCAATGGGCCGGTGTCGGCCGAAATAAAACCTTTCAGCGGGGCAAGCGCGGCGATCAGGGCGCCTAAAGGCTCCGCGGGCTCGAGGATGCGTGCGTCGGGAATGCGCTGTCGCAACTCGTTCAATTGCCCTCGTTCACGCGCTGAATGTCCACCGGTGTAGCCTATTGCGACGTCGCGTGCGGACGCCAAGCGGTGAAATTCGACCCAGTGTGAGAGCGGCCATTCCCGTTTGGGCTGGCTCGCGTTGATAAAACAAAGCACCTCCACCCCCTTGAGGTACGACGTGGCCTGGCGATGGAGCGCGGGATCGGGGGCAATGTGCATGCGCAGTTCGTCCGGAAATGAAACCCCGAGCGCGGCCGCAACGGCCCACAGCCGAACGGATTCGTGGCGCGTGGCATCGAGCGCCTCGACAAGCTGCGTGTAACAGGCGCGCCGCAATGGCGATCCGCAAGGCGCGAGCGCTCCGATGCGCCGCGGTGCGCGTATGAGCGCGCTGAGAAGGGCGCCGCGGTCGTTCCCTGCCAGATCGATGGACAGGTCGAAGCGCTGTGCGCGAAGCTCTTTGACCACGGGCCACATTTCCCGGAAGTTCAGGTGGCCCCTCTTGCGCGGGAAACCCCACACGCGATCGATCCAGCGAACATGCTCCAGAAGCGGCACGGCCTCCTCCGCGACGAGCACATGCAACTCTGCTTGGCCAAGCGAATCCTTCAGCGCCCGTAGCGCAGGCGTCGCCACCACAACGTCTCCCAGGAACTTGAATTGGATCGCCAGAATCTTGCGGGTCATGGATTCGTCGTACGATCAAGGCCGCCCTCTTACCCCGGCCGCAGTGTACGCCAGGGCTTTCGGAGGACACCGACAGACATGCTAACGCCCGAGCGCCCGCAAATACGCGCGAATGCGCCTCGCGTTGGCGCCCACGTCACCGACCCCGACGCGCGACACCGAGCGCAGGTCGACGCGGCTGCCGGCGCCGTCCGCCGCCACCCGGATCACCACGTCGTCCTTGAAGCCGAACCAGAACGTCGTGTCGGTGGCTTCGATGCGGCCCGCCGCCGCATCCGCCGCTACGATCTCCCAGCCCATGCCGCGTGCCGCCTGCAGCGCACGCTTGAACGCTTCTGCCGGCGCGGCACCCATGCGCTGCGTGCGCAGGTCGGGATAGGCGCCGACCTGTGCTCGCGCCACGTCCGGCCCGCCGTACGTGGCCGGGTTCGGCGCGGCGGCGCGCAATGGCAGGATGGCGACGAATTGCGGCGGTCGCTGGATGTCAGTGGTGACGTCGTGGATCGGCGGCAGCGCGCGCGCCTGCTGCAAGGCGTACCACGGCACGAAGGCCGTGCCCAGACCCAGCGCGAGCGCCACCAGCAGCGCGGCGAGTCCGCCGCGGCGCGTGCGCGGCAGCAACAGCATCACCGTCGCCAAGGCCGCCGCGGCCAGCCCGGAGAACGAGGCCCAGCGCATTAGCTGAAAACCGCTTCGATAGTCCCAAAGATTGAAGCGCGTGCCCGGCC
>CAZAEG010000239.1:0-4303 GCA_964484035.1 uncultured Enterobacteriaceae bacterium
AAGCGACATGCGCTGCGCATCCGGCTGCGGCGGCTGCGCTACGCGTGCGAGTTCCTGCGCGGCGCGTTTCCCGGCCGCGACGCCGAGCCCCTCATCCGCAGCCTGAAGAACCTGCAGGATCTGCTCGGCGACCTGAACGACCTCGAAGTCGCGCGGCGCCTGCGCGCCCAGCTCGAGGCGCGGCCCCCACGCCGCATCGCGAAACAGGCGCAGCTCCTCGCGCAGCTTCCTGCCGAGTGGCGCGCCTTTGCGGGCGCGCCGCGCTTCTGGCACGACAAATAGGTCTGTCCCTATTTAGTGGGCAATTCGAGCCCGGCGAGCGCCGCGTAGACCTTGACCACCGACGCGTCGTCCTCGAGCCCGTGCCCCTGCGCCGCGGCCGCGAGGTACAGCTGGTGCGCTGCGGCGGTGAGCGGCAGCGGGAAGGCGAGCTTCTTCGCCGTGTCCAGAACGATGCCGAGGTCCTTGACGAAGATGTTCACCGCCGAAAGGGGCGTGTAATCGCCCGCGAGGATGTGCGGCACGCGGTTCTGGAACATCCACGACGACCCGGCGCTGTTCGAAATCACTTCATAGAGCGTCTTCGGGTCCGCTCCGGCGCGCAAGCCGAGCGCCATTGCTTCGCAGGCCGCCGCGATGTGCACGCCCGCGAGCAGCTGGTTGATCATCTTCACTTTCGAGCCCGGCCCGGGCCGGTCGCCGAGGCGGTATACCCTGGCTGCGATGGCGTCGAGCACCTTTTCGCACCTGGCGAACGCCTCCGGCGCACCCGAAGCCATGATGGTCATCTCGCCGGCAGCGGCTTTGGCCGCGCCGCCCGAGACGGGTGCGTCGATCATCAGCAGGCCCATGCGTTCGAGCCGCGCGCCCAGCTGCTCGGCGACATCCGGCGCCAGCGTCGCACTCGAGACCACCACCCCGCCCTTCTTCATCGCGGATGCAGCGCCCTGCTCGCCGAACAGCACTTTCTCGGTCTGCTCGGCGTTGACCACCAGGACCACGACCACCCCGCACGCGGCGCCAAGCGCCGCCGGGGTCGCCGCCGCCTTCGCGCCCTGCGCGACGAGCGCCTTCACCGTCTCGGGGCGCACGTCGTAGACGTGCGTTTCGAACTTCTTCGCCAGCAGCGACCTCGCCACGCCACCGCCCATCGACCCCAGGCCGATCACGCCGACCGCCGTCACGACGCATCCCCCTTCACCAGTTTGCGCTGCACGCGCTCGTCGAACTTGGCGACGTTAACCACCACGCGCTCGTGCGTGCCATCGCCGATCAGCTCGCGCTCGTCGTGCGCCTCGACGCGAAAGCGGATCGTGCGCCCGTCGACGCCGGTGACCTCGGCGCGCGCGCTGACGCGCATGCCGACCGGTGTAGCGGCAATGTGCCGGACATTGAGCAGCGTCCCCAGGCTCTGGCGCCCCGGCGGCAGCAGGCGCTCGACGGCGTCGAGCGCCGCGGCCTCGATGAGGTTGATCATCACCGGGGTGGCGAGCACATGCACGCGCCCGCTGCCGACGCGCGGTGCGGTATGCTCCTCGCCCACCAGGAGCTCGGCGCGGCCGAGTAGTCCGGGCTTGAGCGCATCCATCGAGGACCTATGATAGCCGCATGACTCCCCGCGTCGTCATCCTCGGCTGCGGCTTCGGGGGGCTGTTCGCCGCGCGCGCGCTCGCCAAGGCGCCGGTGGAGGTCACCGTCGTCGACCGCACCAACCACCACCTATTTCAGCCCCTGCTCTACCAGGTGGCGACCGCGGGCCTCGCCGCGCCCGCCATCGCCGAGCCGATCCGCCGCGCCCTGGCGAAGCAGAAGAACGCCACGGTGCTCTACGGCGAAGCGCAGCGCGTCGACGTCGCCGCGCGCCAGGTGATCCTGGAGAACGGCGACGCGCTGCCCTACGACCGCCTGATCCTCGCCACCGGCGCCACCGACAGCTACTTCGGCCACGACGAGTGGCGCGCGCACGCGCCGGGATTGAAGACCCTCGAGGACGCTTTCGCGATCCGCGAGCGGATCCTGCTCGCCTTCGAGCACGCGGAGCGCGAGGTCGATCCCGTGAAGCGCGTCCCCTGGCTCACCTTCGTCGTCATCGGCGCGGGCGCCACGGGCGTGGAGATGGCGGGCATGCTCGCCGAGATCGCGCGCCACACGCTGAAGGGCGAATTCCGCCGCTTCGATCCGCGCAACGCGCGCGTGGTGCTGGTCGAGGGGATGGATCGCGTGCTGCCGCCCTACGCGCCCGACCTGTCCGAGCGCGCACGCGTGCAGCTCGAGCGCATGGGGGTCACCGTCTGGCTGGGAAGAAAGGTCACCGGCATCGACGCGCAGGGCGTGCAGCTCGGCGGCGACCGGCTCGAGGCGAAGACCGTGGTCTGGTGCGCGGGTGTCGCGGCGAGCCCGCTCGGCGCCACGCTCGGCATGCCGCTCGGGCGGGGCGGCCGCGTCATCGTCGAGCCCGACCTGTCGGTGCCCGGCCATGCCGAGATCCAGGTGGTGGGCGACCTCGCCCTGCTGCCCGGCCACGAGCCGCCGGTGCCGGGCGTGGCCCCGGCCGCCAAGCAGATGGGCCGGCACGCGGCGCGCAACATCGTCGCGGCGCTCGCCGGCAAGCCGGCGCGGCCGTTCCGCTATCGCGATTACGGTCAGCTGGCGACCATCGGCCGCAGCTCCGCGGTGGCGATGTTCGGCCGGATCCACGTCTGGGGCTGGCTCGCCTGGGTCGCCTGGCTCACGGCGCACATCTACTTCCTGATCGGCTTCAGGAACCGGATCGTCGTGCTGATCGACTGGGCCTGGGCTTACTGGACCTTCGAGCGCTCGGCGCGCATCGTCGACAAGGGCGCGCGCCGGCCCGAGGGCTAGCGGCCCTTGCGCGACTCGGCAACGTAGAAGCTCGCGCGCTGCGCAACCTCGGCACACTCGGCGAAGTCTTCGACCACCTGGTTGGCTCTTGCGCGCGTGAGCAGCGCAGCAGCTTTTCCGTAGCTCACGGTTCCGGCGAAGCCCTGCGCCTTGGCGAGGTCGAGGTCCTTCCACGCCGCGTCAAGGAGCGCACTGCAGCGCCCGCGCCCCTCGGTAGTAGTGCCGCAGCCGGCGAGGGCAGCAAGGAGTACGGCAGCAATGAACGTGCGGGCCACGCGGCGATTCTACCGCGGCTGCGGCGGCCCGCCCCACAGCCAGGCGGCGCCGCGCACGCCGCTCGCATCGCCGTGCATGGCGCGCAGCAGCCGCGTGGCGACGTGATCGGAGAAGATGTAGCGGCCCCAGATCTTCGGCACGTTGTCGTAAAAACGCGATACGTTGGACATGCCGCCGCCGAGCACGACCACGTCCGGGTCGAGCACGTTGATCACCGAGCCGAGCGCGCGCGCCAGGCGCTCCTCGTAGCGCGAGATAGTCGCCTCATTGCCGCGCGCCACGATCTCCTCGGGCGAGAGCCGCTCGCCGGTCGCCTGCTCGTGATCGCGCGCGAGCGACGGTCCCGACAGGTAGGCCTCGATGCAGCCGCGGCGACGGCAGTAGCACTCGCGCAGCGGCAGGTCCTGCGCGGCGGGCAGCGGCAGCGGGTTGTGGCCCCATTCGCCGGCGATGGCGTTCACGCCGGTGAGCACCTTCCCGCGCACCACGACCCCGCCGCCCACGCCCGTGCCGAGGATCACGCCGAATACCACCTGCGCACCGGCGCCGGCGCCATCCACCGCTTCCGACAGCGCGAAGCAGTTGGCGTCGTTCATCATGCGCACCTCGCGCCCGATCGCCGCCTCGAGGTCCTGCTTGAAAGGCCTGCCGATGAGGCGGGTCGAGTTCGCGTTCTTGATGAGCCCGGTCGCGGGGGAAATCGCGCCGGGGATGCCGATGCCCACTGTGCCCTCGCCCGCCTCGCGCACCAGGCCGGCGACCGCCTCGAGCGTCGCTTCGTAGCGGTCCTGCGGGGTGGCGACCCGCCGGCGGAACACTTCGCGCCCCTCGGCGTCGAGGACCAGCGCCTCGATCTTGGTGCCGCCGAGGTCGATGCCGATGCGGCGCCGGCCGCTCAACCCCCCGCCCCGCCCGAGTCGCACACGGCGGTCCACACGCCGCCGTCCTGCTCGATCTCGCCCGACAAGCGCGCGCCGCGCTCGACCAGCTCTTCCACCTTCGTCGCCACCGCCTGGCGCGTCGACCCGGTGACGATGCTCGTCAGCCCGAGCTTCTCGACCTTGCATTCGCTCGCCCGCACGCCGGGGTGGTCGCAGCTCGCCATCCATTTGTCGCCGACCCGCGTGATGGGCGAGACGACGCGCGCACCCTTCGCGGCGAGCTC
>CAZAEG010000240.1:0-5631 GCA_964484035.1 uncultured Enterobacteriaceae bacterium
CAGCAGCGTGGTGATGCCGATGGACAGCAGGATCAGCGCGCCGCCCATGGTCGGCGTGCCCGCCTTGGTCAGGTGCGTGCGCGGGCCGTCGTCGCGCACCGACTGGCCGATCTTGTAGGCCGTCAGCTTGCGGATCACGTAGGGCCCGAGGATCAGCGAGATGGCGAGCGCGGTCATGCACGCGAGCACCGCGCGCAGCGTGATGTAGTTGAAGACGTTGAACAGGCGCACGTCGCGCGCCAGCCATTGCGCGAACTCGAGCAGCATCAGTGCCTCCCTTCGGCTTCGCCGGTGAGCGCCGCCACCACGCGCTCCATGCGCATGAAGCGTGAGCCCTTCACCAGCACGGTGGCGGCGGCCGGCAGCGCCTTGACCAGCTCCTCGGGCACGCTGAAGTGCCGCGCGCCGCCGCCGAACGCCGCGACCGCCTCGCGGCTCGCCTCGCCCAGGGCGAAGAGCGCACCGAGGCCGCGCTCTTTCGCGTAAGCGCCGACTTCGCGGTGGTAGGCCGGCCCCTGCGCGCCTACTTCGCCCATGTCGCCCAGCACCAGCACCGTGGGCGCGGGACAGGCGGCGAGCACGTCGATGGCGGCACGTACCGAGTCCGGGTTGGCGTTGTAGCTGTCGTCGACGATCGTCGCGCCGCTGCGGGCGCGCTTCACCTGCATGCGTCCCGCGTGGGGCCGGAACGCGTTCAGGCCCGCGCCGATCGCCTCGAGCGGAATTCCGGCGGCGTGCGCGCAGGCCGCGGCGGCGAGCGCGTTGTGCGCGTTGTGCGCGCCGGCGATGGCGAGCGTGGCGCGCGCCTCGCCCGCGGGCGTGCGCAAGACGATCTCGCTCGCGAGTTGCTTCAGCGCGTAGCCGCCGGTCACCGCGGCCTGGCGGCCGAGGCCGAATTCGACGACGCGGCGCGCGCCCGCGGCCTCGACGAAGATCGCGCGGCAGGCGTCGTCGGCGTTGACCACCGCGACGCCGTCCGCCGGCAGGACGCGGTACACCTGCGAGTTCTCCCGCGCGCTCGCCTCGACGCTGCCCATGAACTCCATGTGCTCGCGCTGCGCGTTGGTGACGAGGCCGATCGTCGGCTGGGCGATCGCGGTCAGCCACGCGACCTCGCCCGGATGATTCATGCCGAGCTCCACCGCGCAGTAGCGATGCGCTGCGTTCATGCCGAGCACCGTGAGCGGCACGCCGATGTCGGTGTTCAGGTTGCCCTGAGTCGCGAGCACCGCGGCCTCCCCCGCGTGCGCGCGCAGGATCGAGGCGAGCATCTCCTTGGTCGTCGTCTTGCCGTTGGCGCCGGCGATGCCGATGACAGCCGGCGAGAAGCGCGCCCGCCAGTGGCGGGCAAGGCGCCCCAGCCCCTGACGCGTGTCGTCGACGACGACCACCGGCAGCGGCGCCGCGCCGCTGAAGCGCGCGTCGACCATCGCCGCGGCTGCGCCGCGCGCCTTCGCCATGCCGAGAAACTCGTGGCCGTCGAAGCGCTCGCCGCGCAGGGCGACGAACAGTTCGCGCGCAGCGATGCCGCGCGTGTCGGTGGATACGCCGCCGTAGCGCACGTCGGTTCCGCGCAGCCGGCCCTCGGTCGCGGCGGCGGTCTCGGCCAGGCTCATCATCGCTTCTCCCGCCGCGCGAGCGCGGCACGCGCCGCGTCGGCGTCCGAGAACGGCAGGCGCTGCCCGGCGATCTCCTGCGTGGCCTCGTGGCCCTTGCCCGCGAGCAGCACCACGTCGGCCTCCGCGGCCGCGGCGATCGCCGCAGCGACGGCCTTTGCGCGGTCGAGCTCTACCGCGTGCGGCGCGTCGACGCCCGCCTCGATCTCGAGCAGGATCTGCCGCGGGTCCTCGCCGCGCGGATTGTCCGAGGTGAGCACGATGCGGTCGGCGAGCCGCGAGGCCGCCGCGCCCATCGGCGCGCGCTTGGCGCGGTCGCGCTCGCCGCCGGCGCCGAACACCGCCACCAGGCGCCCGCCGCGCGCCTCGGCGACCGGGCGCAGCGCGCGCAGCACCTGTTCCAGCGCGTCCGGCGAGTGCGCGTAGTCGATCACGACCAGCGGAGCGTTCTCGCCGCCGAGGCGCTGCATGCGTCCCGGGACCTCGGGAAGCCCTTCCAGGCTGCGCACCGCTTCGCCGAACGCCATGCCCTGGGCGACGAGCGCCCCGACCACGCCGAGCGCGTTCGAGACGTTGAAGCGGCCCGGCGCGCCGAGCACGGCTTGCGCCTCGCCCCAGCTGGAGGCGATCGTCACGCGGCCGTCCGCCACCGCCGAGGCGAACAGGAACTCGCGCGTGGCGGCGGGCGAGACCAGGCTGTAGGCGATCGTGCGCACGCCGCGCGCGGCGAGCCGCTGCGCGAGCTGCGCACCGAACACGTCGTCGAGGTTGAGCACCGCGCACGCGAGCCCCTCGGCGTCGAACAGGCGCGCCTTGGCCGCCGCGTACGCGTCCATCGTGCCGTGGTAGTCGAGGTGGTCGTGCGACAGGTTGGTGAACAGCGCGCAGTCGAAGGCGACGCCGCTCACGCGCCCCTGCTGCAGGCCGTGCGACGACACCTCCATCGCCACCGCCACCGCGCCCTGCCGGCGCATCTCGGCGAGCGTGCGGTGCAGCTCGAGCGCGTCCGGCGTCGTGTTGCGCGCATCCTCGAGCCGGCCGGGAAAGCCCGTGCCCAGCGTGCCGACCACGCCGCACTTCGCGCCCGCGGCGCTGAGCGCCGCGGCGAGCCACTGCGAGCAGGTGGTCTTGCCGTTCGTGCCGGTGACGCCGCACGTCCACAGCGCCTGCGACGGGCGGCCGTAGAACTCGTGCGCGAGCGCGCCCGCCGCCTCGCGCAAGCGCGGCACGCCTGCGTTCGGCACGCGCCACGCCGGGTTCCAGGCGAAGCCGTCGGCCTCCCACAGCACGGCCGCGGCGCCCTGCGCGATGGCATCGGGAATGAAGCGGCGGCCATCGGCGCGCTCGCCGGGGTAGGCGAAGAACGCCACCCCGGGCGCGCAGCGGCGGCTGTCCGCGGCGAGCCGCTGGATCATCGCCCCCTGGCGCGCGAGCTGTGCGAGCGGGTCCATGCGCGCATCAGGTGCTTTCCTGCGCTTCCTCGCCCGCGCCCGGCAGCGGCACCGGCTCGAGCGGCGCGTCGTAGGGCACGCCGAGCGCGCGCAGCGCTCCCCGCGCGACTTCCGCGAACACCGGCGCCGCCACCACGCCGCCGAAATACTGTCCGTGGGCGGGCTCGTCGATCATCACCGCCACCACCAGGCGCGGCGCGCTCGCCGGCGCGAAGCCGACGAACGAGGCGATGTACTTGTCCTCGGCGTAGCCGCCGTTCTCCTGCTTGTGCGCGGTGCCGGTCTTGCCCGCGACGCGCCAGCCCATGATGCGCGCGCGCGGCGCGGTGCCCCCCGGCTGCACCGCGAGCTCGAGCATGGCGCGCACGTGACGCGCGGTCTGCGCGCTGATCACGCGGCTGCCCCGCGCCTGCACGTCCGACTTGAGCAGCGTCACCGGCACCAGCTCGCCGTCGCGCGCGAACAAGGTGTAGGCGCGCGCGAGCTGCAGCAGGCTGACCGAGATGCCGTGGCCGTAGGCCATGGTCGCCTGCTCGATCGGCCGCCAGCTCTCGGCCGGGCGCAGCCTGCCGCTCGCCTCGCCGGGGAAGCCGATCTGCGGCGCGGCGCCGAATCCCGCGCGATCGAACAGGCTCCACAGGTCCTCGCGGCGCAGCGCGAGCGCAATGCGCGCCGCGCCCACGTTGGAGGACTTCTGGATCACCTGCGCCACGCTCAGCACGGTCTCGGCGTGCGGATCCCGGATCGTATAGTTGGCAATGCGCAGGCCGCCGTTGCCGATGTGCACGGGGCTCGAGGGGGACACGCGGCCCGATTCCAGCGCCAGCGCCACGGTGAAGGGCTTGAGCGTGGAGCCCGGCTCGAACGCGTCGGTGACGGCGCGATTGCGCAGTTGCGCGCCCGCCAGGCGCGCGCGGTTGTTCGGGTTGAACGAGGGCACGTTGGCGAGCGCCAGCACTTCGCCGGTGCGCACGTCGATCGCCACCAGCGCACCCGCCTTGGCCTTGTGCGCAGCGACCGCGCCCTTCAGCGCGGCGTAGGCGAGGCTCTGGATCTTGCCGTCGAGGGAGAGCTGCAGGTCGCGGCCGTCCTGCGCGGCGCGGATCGACTCGACGTCCTCGACCACGCGGCCGCGGCGGTCCTTGATCACGCGGCGGCTGCCCGGCGTGCCGCCCAGGCGCGGCTCGAAGGCGAGCTCCACACCCTCCTGACCGGCCTCGTCGACCCCGGTAAAGCCGACCACGTGAGCGGTCACTTCGCCGCCGGGGTAATAGCGGCGGTATTCGCGATGCTGGTAGATGCCCTCGAGCCCGAGCCGCGCCACCTGCTCGGCCGTTTCCGGGGCGATCTGGCGCTTGAGATAGACGAAGTCGCGCGAGCGATCCTCGAGCTTGCGGCGCAGCTCGCGCGCCTCCAGGCCGAGAAGCGCGGCGAGCTTCCTCAGCTGCGCGGCCCCCGCCTGCACGTCGCCGGGAATGGCCCACACCGACTGCACCGGCGTACTGATGGCGAGCGCTTCGCCATTGCGGTCGAGGATGCGCCCGCGCGTGCCCGTCACCTCGAGCACGCGGCTGTAGCGCGCTTCGCCCTTTTCCTGCAGGAACTGCGTTTGCATGGCCTGCAGGTACAGCGACCGTGCGGCGAGCACGCCGAAAGCGGCAACCAGCCCGGCCATCACGAAGCGGGCCCGCCACACCGGCAGGCGCACCAGCGCGGGCGCGGCGGCGCTCATCGGGGCCCCGCCACGCCGACGACGCGCACGCGGCGCGCGTCGGGCGTGCGCATGCCGAGGGTGCCGGTGGCCACGCGCTCGATGCGCGCGTGCAGCGCCCAGGTGCTCGCCTCGAGCTGCAGCTTGCCGTACTCCACGTCGAGCTCGTGCGCGCGCGCCTGCGCGCGCTCGAGCTCGGAGAAGAGCTTGCGCGCCTTGTGCTGAGAGGTAACGAGCCCGAGCGCGCAGACGACGAGAACCAGGAGGAGGAGGAGGTTCAGCTTCGCCACGCGTCGGGCTCGATTCGGTTGACCAAAGACGGATCAAAGGGGGCGGCGGTGCGCTCGGCGACGCGCAGCACGGCGCTGCGCGCGCGCGGGTTGGCCGCGGTCTCGGCGCGCCCGGGGCGCACCGGCCTGCCCACGATTCTGAGCAGGGGTTCTGGCAACTCGCTGGCGCGCAGCGGCAAATCCCGGGGCAGCGCCGGCCGAGCGCAGGCCTGCAGGAAGCGCTTCACGATGCGGTCTTCCAGCGAGTGAAAGGCGATCACCGCCAGGCGCCCATGCGGGGCGAGGCGCGCGACCGCCTGCGGCAGCATCAGCGACACTTCCTCAAGCTCCCGATTGACGAAAATCCGTAGAGCTTGAAAGGTGCGCGTCGCCGGATCCTGGCCCGGCTCCCGTGTGCGGACCGCCGCACCCACGAGATCGGCAAGTTCGCGGGTCGTGCGGAGGGGCGCGTGCCGGCGAGCAGCAACAATCGCCGCTGCAATCTGTTTAGCAAACCGTTCTTCCCCATACCCCCGGATGACCTCTTTGATTTGGTTTTCTTCGGCCGCCGCCAGCCAATCGGC
>CAZAEG010000241.1:0-2906 GCA_964484035.1 uncultured Enterobacteriaceae bacterium
TGGAAGTAGGTGCCCGCGTCGGCGAGCCCCACCGGCGCGCCGTTACTCTTGCGGTTGGACAGGATCAGGATGTCGGCGTGCTCGGGATGGTGGAACTGGTCGATGACGTGCGGCTCGGCGTGGCCGAACTGGCGCGCAAAGGACAGAAACCGGCCCGCCGTGAGCTCCAGCCCCCGGAACACCAGCACCTGCGCGGCGAAGAACGCGTCCCAGACTTCCTGGAACGGCGCGCCGAAATCCCCGGTCTCGGCGCCGTAGCCGGCGGCGAGCTTCCTCAGCCGCATCCGTTCACCGCCAGCAACTGCTTAACGCGCGCGCAGGCGCGCGGCGGGTCGGCGAGCAACCCGGCCGCGTCGGCGAGGCGAAAGAGCTCCGCGAGATGCAGGATGTGGCGCGCGCTCTGCTGCCCGCCCACCATGACGAAGTGCTCCTGGTGGCCGTTCAGCCAGGCCATGAACACTACGCCCGTCTTGTAGAAGCGCGTCGGCGCGCGGAAGATGTGGCGCGACAGCGGCACCGTCGGCGCGAGGATCTCGTGGTAGGCGGCGCGCTCGTTCGCGGCGAGCGCACCGAGCGCCGCGGAGGCCGCCGGCGCGATGGCGTCGAAGATGCCGAGCAATGCGTCCGAATGGCCTGCGGCGTCCCCCTCGATCAGCTCGGCGAAGTTGAAGTCGTCGCCCGTGTACATGCGCACGCCTGCGGGCAGGCGGCGGCGCATGGCGATCTCCTTGTCCTTGTCCAGCAGCGAGATCTTGATGCCATCGACCTTCGCGGCGTTGCGGCGGATCACGTCGAGGCACACGTCCATCGCTGCCGCGTGGTCCTGCGCGCCCCAGTAGCCTTCGAGCGCCGGGTCGAACATCTCGCCCAGCCAGTGCAGGATGACCGGCTGCTTCACCTGCCCGAGGATGCGGTCGTAGACGCGCCCGTAGTCGTCGGGCGATCTGGCGCTCGCGGCGAGCGCGCGGCTCGCCATCAGGATAATGCGCCCGCCGAGCTTCTCGATTGCCGCGCACTGCTTCTCGTAGGCGGCGATGACGCCCGACACGTCCGCTTGCGCCACATGATCGGTCCCCGCGCCCGAGAACACCACGGCGCCCTTCACGTCCTTCGCCGCATCGAGCGTGCGGCCGATCAGCTCGAGCGAGCTCGTCCAGTCCAGGCCCATGCCGCGCTGCGCGGTGTCCATCGCCTCGGCCACGCCGAATCCCCAGGACCACAGGTGGCGCCGGTAGGCGAGCGTGGCGTCCCAGTCGATCGCCGGCTCCAGCCACGGCTCCCGCGCCGAGAGCGGATCGGCGACGACGTGCGCGGCGGCGAGCGCGACGCGCGTGAATGGCCGCGCCGGCCGCTCGAACTTGCGCGGACCGAGGAGGCGGTACGCCTCGAGCCGGCCGCCGGCGGCCGGCAGATTGATGCTCAGGCCTTCAGCCTGGGGATGTCGATCCATTTCCTCTGCTTCCAGCTTATCAGTCCGAGCTCGGCGAGCTGCACGCCCTTGGCGCCTTCCAGCAGGCTGCAGCGGAACGGGCTCTCGCCCGCCACGTGCCGCAGGAACATCTCCCACTGCACCTTGAAGGCGTTGTCGTGGCCCTCGTCCGGCACTTCCTTCCAGCCCGCGAAGAAGTCGATCGGCTGCGGGATGTCCGGGTTCCAGACCGGCTTCGGCGTGTCGGCATAGGACTGCACCCTGCACGAGCGCAGGCCCGCCACCGCGCTGCCCTCGGTGCCGTCCACCTGCAGCGTGAGCAGGTCGTCGCGGCGCACGCGCACCGCCCAGGAAGAGTTGAAATGCGCGATGACGTCGCCCTTCAGTCTGAACGTGGCGTACGCCGCATCATCTGCGGTCGCCTTGTACTTCTTTCCATTCTCGTCCCAGCGGAACGGAATGTGCGTGGCGCCCAGACAGCTCACCGCCTGCACCTCGCCGAACAGGTTGTCGAGCACGTAGCGCCAGTGGCACAGCATGTCGAGGATGATGCCACCGCCGTCCTGCTTGCGGTAGTTCCACGACGGGCGCTGCGCCGGCTGGCGGTCGCCTGCAAACACCCAGTAGCCGAACTCGCCGCGCACCGAGAGGATGCGCCCGAAGAAGCCCTCGTCGCGCAGCTTCTTGAGCTTCACGAGGCCGGGGAGCCACAGCTTGTCCTGCACCACGCCGTGCTTCACCCGCGCCTTCTTCGCCGCCCGGTACAGGCTCACGGCCTCGGCGAGCGTCGTGGAGACGGGCTTCTCGCAGTAGACGTGCTTGCCGGCGCGGATCGCGCGCTTCAGCAACTCGGGGCGCAGCTGCGTGGACGCGGCGTCGAAGAAGATCTCGTCCTCGCCCGAAGCGAGCGCCGCGTCGAGATCCGTGGTCCAGCGCTGCACGCCGTGCTGGCGCGCGAGCGCCTCGATCTTGGCGGCGTTGCGGCCGACGAGCAGCGGGTCGGGCACGAGGCGCGAGCCGTTCGCGAGCGCCACGCCACCCTGCCTGCGGATCTCAAGGATCGAGCGCAGGAGGTGCTGGTTCATGCCCATGCGCCCGGTGACGCCGTGCATGATGATGCCGATGCGCCGCTCGCTCATTTCCTCGCCGCCCCGATGAACTCGAGCGTCACGCCGTCCCAGTCCCGCACGTACACCACCTTGCGGCCCTTGTTCGGCCCGGCGTTGATCGCCACCGGCGGCGCGATGGCGCGCACGCCGTAGGACGCCGCCGCCGCGACCGCGGCTTCGGCGTCGTCGACGTTCAGCGCGAGATGCGCGAAGCCCGTGTCGCAGGGCCGCGCCTCGACCCGGCCCCTGGCCGCCGGCGCCTTGTACTCGATCAGCTCCACCGTGTGTCCCGGGCCGCGCAGGAAGGCGATCTCCATGTCGGCGCCGTCGACGCCGGTGATCCGCTGCACGATGGCCGGGTCGCGCGG
>CAZAEG010000242.1:0-3746 GCA_964484035.1 uncultured Enterobacteriaceae bacterium
CAGGCAGACGAACGCGGTAAACAGCAGCATCGCGAAGATATTGCCTTGCGACACCACTTCCACGAAGTCGGTCATGCGAAAGCCCAGGCCCGTGAGCGTGATGCCGCCGACGATGATTCCGGCCGTGGCGGTGGCGATGGCAATCGAGATCATGTTGCGAGCGCCGTCGTTGAGGCCTTCCACCACTTCGACTGCGCCGCGGCGCGCCGCCTTCGCCAGCTGGCGCTTGCCGCGGAACAAGGCGGTCAGCGGGCGCTGCGATGCCATGAGCACGATCAGCGTCGCTGTCGCCCAGAACGCCGAGAGCGCCGGTGACAGCTCTTCGATCATCAGGCACCAGATGAGCACGCCGATCGGAATGAGGAAGTGCAGGCCGGCCTTCACCGTCGGCCAGGTTTCGGGCAGCACCGGGTTGTCGACGTCGATGTCCTGCGGCAGATCGGGGCAGGTCGCCGCCACCCTCACCGTATAGGCATAGAGCGCGGCGAGCAGCACGCCCAGCACCCAGGGCGCCGCCATCGGGCCGAACAGATTCTTCGCGCCCTCGGCCACCCAGTAGATCAGGCCGCACACTACGATCGACCCCGAGACGCCCACGCCCCAGGCGGTGAGCTTCTGGTGGAATGGGCGCTCGCGCGCGCTCGCAGTCGGCTCGAGGCCGAGCTTGAGCGCCTCCAGGTGAACGATGTAGAAAAGCGCGATATACGAGATGAGCGCGGGCAGGAACGCGTGCTTGATGACGTCGGTGTAGGGAATGCCCACGTACTCGACCATGAGGAACGCGGCGGCGCCCATCACTGGCGGCATGATCTGGCCGTTCACCGACGACGCGGTTTCGATGGCGCCCGCCTTCACGCCGCCGTAGCCCGCCTTGGTCATCAGGGGAATGGTGAAGATGCCGCCGGAGACCACGTTCGAAACCGAAGATCCCGAGATCAATCCGTTGAGACCCGAGGACACCACCGCCACCTTGGCCGGGCCGCCGCGCAGGTGCCCGAGCATCGCGAACGACACCTGCATCATGTAATTGCCCGCGCCCGCCTTGTCGAGCAGCGAGCCGAACAGCACAAAGATGAAGATGTAACCGACCGAGACGCCAAGCGCGACGCCGAACACGCCCTCGGTGGTGAGCCACTGGTGCACCAGCATGCGCTCCCAGGACGCGCCCTTGTGCGCGATCACCTCGGGCAGGTACTGGCCGAGCATCGTGTAGCCGAGGAACACGATCGCCAGGATCGTCATCGGCAGGCCGACCGCGCGCCGCGTCGCTTCCAGCAGCAGCACGATGCCCGCCGACGCGACCAGGATGTCTTGCAGATTCGGCTGGCCCGGACGCGTGGCGAGCTGCGCATAGAAGAAAAGAAAATAGGCGCCGGCGGCGGCCGCGGCGATGCCCACGACCCAGTCGAACCAGGGAACACGACCGCGCTGCGACGCCGTACGCATCGCCGGATAGCACAGGAACGCGAGCAGCAGGCCCACGCCCAGGTGCAGCGAGCGCGCTTCGGTGTCGTTCAGTATGCCCCAGCCGAAGGTGAACGGCAGCGGCGAGGCGTACCAGAGCTGGAACAGCGACCAGCCGAGCGCGAGCGCGAAGATCAGCTTGCCGGCGAATCCGGCGGCAGCACGTCCTCCGGTATCGGCATCCGCGACCAGCTGCTGCAGATCAGGCTTTCGTCCCCGAGCTTTCTTGGCCATCGTCTTCTCCCCGAAAGCAAAAAGGGGCGAAACTCGCGATCCGCCCCTTTCCCGTACGACGTCACGCCACGACCTACCTCATCCAGCCCTTCTCCTTGTAGTAGCGCATCGCCCCGTCATGCAGCGGCGCGGTCAGCCCGTCCTTGATCATGTTCTCGGGCTTGAGCACCTGGAACGCCGGGTGCAGCTTCTTGAACTCGCCGAAATTGTCGAACACCGCCTTTACCACCTGGTATACGGTGTCCGCCGGTACCGTCGACGAGGACACGACAGTGGCGAGCACGCCGTAGGTCTTCGTGTCCTGCGGATTGCCCGGATAGAGCCCGCCCGGAATGGTGGCATGCGCGTAGTACGGATTTGCCGCCACCAGCTTGTCGATCGCCGATCCGGTCACCGACACGAGCTTCGCGCCGCACACCGTGGTCGGATCCTGGATGTTGGCCGAGGGATGACCGACCAGGTAGAAGAAGCCGTCGATTTTGCCGTCGCACAGCGCCGGCCCGTGCTCGTCCGCCTTCAGTTCCGAGGCAAGCGCGAAGGCCGAAATGTTCCAGCCGAGGGCGCCGATCAGCTCATCAAGCGTCGCGCGCGTGCCCGACCCCGGGTTGCCGACGTTGAACTTCTTGCCTTTCAGGTCGGCGAAGCTGTTGACGTTGGATTCCTTGCGCACCACCACCGTCACCGGCTCGGGGTGCAGCGAGAACACGGCGCGCAGCTGGGTGAACGGCTCCTTGAATTGCGCCTTGCCCTTGACCGCGTTGAACTGCACGTCGGACTGCGCGACGCCCATGTCGAGCTCGCCCGCCTTGATGGTGTTGATGTTGAACACCGAGCCGCCGGTCGATTCGACCGAGCAGCGGATGCCGTGCTTGGCGCGGTCCTTGTTCACCAGGCGGCAGACCGCGCCGCCCGCGGGGTAGTACACGCCGGTGACGCCGCCTGTGCCGATGGTCATGTATTTCTGCTGTGCCTGGGCCGTGGGCGCGAATGCGCCGCCGACGATCAGGCCCGCTGCGAGCGCGGTAAGTGTGCGCATGGGGACTCCTCCTCGAAAAGGTGCCGGCGTAGCTTAGCGGAACCGACCGCTAGGCGGCAACTTGCGCCCTCAGCACCGCATCAAGGGCGCCGCCGAGCTTGCCGACCAGCTCATCGAGTTGGCGCTCCTCGACGATGAAGGGCGGTGCGAGCAGCACGTGGTCGCCGCGCGCGCCATCGAGCGTGCCGCCCATCGGATAGCACATCAGGCCGGCTTCCAGCGCCGCCTTCTTCACGCGCGCGTGGACGCGCAACCCCGGCTCGAACGGCGTTTTGGCCGTCTTGTCGGCTACCAGCTCCAAGCCCCAGAACAAACCGCGGCCGCGGATATCGCCGACATGCGCATGCGCGCCGAAAGCCGCGCGCAGCTTCTGCTCGAGCAGCGCCCCGAGCGGTGCGACGCGCCCCAGCAGCCCGTCGTCGTGCAAGCGCCGCTGCACCGCCAACGCGCCGGCGCACGCGGCAGCGTGTCCCAGATACGTGTGGCCGTGCTGGAAGAACCCGCTGCCCCCCACGATCGTGTCGTGGATCTGGCCGCTGACCATCACGGCGCCGATCGGCTGGTAGCCGGCGCCCAGTCCTTTCGCGATTGCGGCCAGATCGGGCACCACGCCTTCCTGCTCGAAGGCCCAGAGCGTGCCGCAGCGGCCCATGCCGCACATGACCTCGTCGAGGATCAGCAGCACGCCGTAGCGGTCGCAGACATCACGCACGCGCCTGAAATAGCCCGGCACCGGCGTCGCCGCGCCCAGCGTGGCGCCCACCACGGTTTCGGCGACGAAAGCGATCACGGCCTTTTCGCCCAAGCGCCGGATCTCGCCCTCGAGTTCCCCGGCCAACCGCGTCCCGTAGGCATCGTCCGATTCGCCCGCCTGCTTCCCGCGATAGGCGTAGCAGGGAGAAACATGCGTCACGTCGACCAGCAGCGGCTCGAACTGCCGGCGCCGCCACTGGTTGCCGCCGACGGCGAGCGCGCCGAGCGTGTTGCCGTGGTAGGACTGGCGGCGGCCGAT
>CAZAEG010000243.1:0-8725 GCA_964484035.1 uncultured Enterobacteriaceae bacterium
ACGCACCAGCTCAAGCAGCGTTGCGAGCGCCACGGTCTCCGCGAACACGGGAATTCCCGCCAGCCCGAGGCGCGTCGCCACGTCGCCATCATGCGCCACGCCGCCTTTGGCGAGCCACGGATCCTCGGCGCGCAGCCACACGGGAAAGTCGAAGGTCGCCGCGTACTGCAACGCGCGCCACAACACCTCGGTGTCGGCGACCGGTGCGTCTGCCTGCGAGAACGCCACGCAGCCCGCTTCCGCGAGTTCAGCCATCTCGGTCAATTGCCGGCCCGCCAGCTTTACGGTGAGCGCGCCCACCGGGTAGACGCGCGCGCGCTCGAGCGCCTTGGCGCGACGGCGCAACATGTCCACGAGGCCCGGTTCGTCCAGCGGCGGGTCGGTGTCCGGCGGACAGGCGAGGCTGGTCACGCCGCCGGCCACGGCCGCGTCCATCTCGGATTCCAGCGTCGCCTTGTACTCGTAGCCGGGCTCGCGCAACCGCGCGGCAAGGTCGATCAGCCCCGGCGCCACCACCAGCCCTTTGGCATCGAGCACGCGGTCAGGCTTTCCGGGCATCGATGCCACGATGCGTCCGTCGACCACCGCGACCTCGCCAAGGCCGTCGCGCCCGCTCGCCGGATCGACCACCCGAGCGCCTTTCACCAGGAGCTTCATCCGCCTCCCGCCACCATGCTCATGACGGCCATGCGCACGGCGATGCCGAAGGTGACCTGCGGCAGGATCACCGAGTGCGGGCCATCGGCCACCGACGAATCGATCTCTACGCCGCGATTCATCGGTCCGGGGTGCATGACGATGGCGTCGGGCCGCGCCAGCGCCAGCTTCTCGGCGGTGAGCCCGTAGTGCTTATTGAACTCCTGCGCGCTGGGCAGCAGCGCGCCGCTCATGCGCTCATTCTGCAGCCGCAGCATCTCCACCACGTCGGCATCCTTCAGGCCCTCGCGCATCGAGTGGACCACGCGCACGCCCAGCCCCTGGGCGCCCGCGGGGATCAGCGTTTGCGGTCCGATGACGCGCACCTCGGGCACGCCGAGCGTGGTGAGGCCGTGAATCAGGGACCTTGCGACGCGCGAGTGCAGCACGTCGCCGACGATCGCCACCGCGAGGCCGGAAAAGTCCTTCTTGTAATGGCGGATGGTGTAGAGGTCCAGCAGCCCCTGTGTCGGGTGCGCGTGGCGCCCGTCGCCGGCGTTGATCACGTGCTCGTGCGGCTTCACGTGCTGCGCGACGAGGTAGGGCGCGCCCGAGGAGCCGTGACGCACGACGAAGATGTCGGCCTGCATTGCCGAAAGGTTGGCCACCGTGTCGAGCAGCGATTCGCCCTTCGCCGTGGAGCTCGCGGCCACGTTCAGGTTGATGACGTCGGCCGACAGGCGCTTGGCGGCGATCTCGAACGTGGTGCGCGTGCGCGTGGAACCCTCGAAGAACAGGTTGAACACGCTCTTGCCCCGCAGCAGGGGCACCTTCTTGATGTCGCGCTCGGTGACGCCGGCGAAGGACTCCGCAGTGTCCAGGATCTTGATGAGCAGCTCGCGCGGCAACCCCTCGATCGACAGCAGATGCTGCAGCTCGCCGTTGGCGTTGAGTTGCGGGTTACGGGGCACGTTCCAACTCCAGCGCGAGCGCGCCCCGGTTGTCCCGTTTCAAGCGCAGCCGCATGCCTGCGGGGACTTCGAGTCTCACGCCGGCGTGCCGCGCGCAGATCGGCAGTTGGCGCCCGTCGCCCGCGTTGATCACGTGCTCGTGCGGCTTCACGTGCTGCGCCACGAGGTAGGGCGCGCCCGAGGAGCCGTGGCGCACGACGAAGATGTCGGCCTGCATGGCCGAGAGGTTGGCCACCGTGTCGAGCAGCGACTCGCCCTTGGCGGTGGAGCTGGCGGCGACGTTCAGGTTGATGACGTCGGCCGAGAGGCGCTTGGCGGCGATCTCGAAGGTGGTGCGCGTGCGCGTCGAGCCCTCGAAGAACAGGTTGAACACGCTCTTTCCCCGCAGCAGCGGCACCTTCTTGATGTCGCGCTCGGTGACGCCGGCGAAGGACTCCGCGGTGTCGAGGATCTGGATGAGGAGCGCGCGCGGCAGCCCCTCGATGGACAGCAGGTGCTGCAGCTCGCCGTTGGCGTTCAGCTGCGGATTACGCGGCACGCTCGAGCTCCAGGGACAGCGTGCCGCGGTCGTCGCGCTTCAGGCGCAGCCGCATGCCGGCCGGGACGTCGAGCTTCGCGCCCGCGTGCTGCGCGCAAATCGGCAGCTGCCGGCCGTCGCGCTCGGCGAGCACGACCAGCGCGATGGAGGCCGGGCGCCCGTAGTCGAACAGCTCGTTGAGCGCCGCGCGCACCGTGCGCCCCGTATAGAGCACGTCGTCCACGAGCAGCAGGTCCTTGCCGGCGACGTCGAACGGGATCTTCGAGCGCTTGGGATCGCGCGCCAGGCCCTTGCGATCGTAATCGTCGCGGTAGAAGGCGATGTCGAGCAGCCCCAGGGGCTCCTTCAGGCCGAGCGCCGCATGCAGGCGTTCCGCCACCCAGGCGCCGCCGGTATGGATGCCGACCATGGCGCTCGCCGGGCCGATGCGCTCGCGCAGCGCGGCGGCGAGCCGTGCGCAGAGCGCCTCGGCGTCAGGCAGCGCGGCCATGGAAGTACTGCTCGAGGATCAGCTGCGCGGCCACCGAGTCCACGGGCCTTTTCTTCGCGCCGCGCAGCCGGCTCTCGGCCTCCACCGAGGTATAGCGTTCGTCCACGGTCTCCACCGGCAGGTGGAAGCGCCCCGCGAGCTGGCGCGCGAAGCGCCGCACGCGCTTGGCGAGCGCGTGCTCGCCACGCTCGGCGACCGGCAGGCCGACCACCAGGGCGTCGGGGCGCCACTCCTGCACCAGCTTCTCGATCGCGGCGAAGCCGGGCGCGGCGATGCCGGGCAGCGGGTGCGCGGTGCCGAGCTCCGCCTCCCCTACCGCAACGCCAATACGCTTGATGCCGAAATCGAAGGCGAGGACGGTGCGTGCCTCAGGCATGTCCCGCCGAGTCTGCCAGGCGCGCGTAGTCCACGCCGAGCAGTTCCATCGCCGCCGGCAGCCGCTCTTCCGAAGGCAGGTCGAAGATGATGGCGTCCCTGGCTTCGACCGTGAGCCAGGCGTTCTGCGAGATCTCCTGCTCGAGCTGCCCCGCCGACCAGCCGGCGTAGCCGAGCGTGACGATGAGCTTCGCCGGCCCCTCGCCACGGCCGACGGCCTCCAGGATGTCTTTCGAGGTGGTGAGGCCGATGGCGTCGCGCACCTTGAGCGTCGACTGCCAGTTGCCGGCCGGCTCGTGCAGCACGAAGCCGCGGTCGGTCTGCACCGGACCGCCGAAGTAGATCGGCGCGTCCGACAGGGTCTTCTCGCGCAGCGTGAGCGACAGGCGCTCGAACAGCGCCTGCAAGGTCATGTCGATGGGCCGGTTGACGACCACGCCGAGCGCGCCCTGCTCGTTGTGCTCGCAGACGTAGGTCAGGGACTTCGCAAAGTACGGATCGGCCATGCTGGGCATGGCGATCAGGAAGTGGTGCGTGAGATTGATCGAGGACACGCGCGCGCGCATTCTACCGCATGCCCTTCGACAGCGCCCTAGTAGCGCAAGTTCTCCAGGGCTTCCCGCAGTTCGCGCAGCAGCTCCGCCACCTCCTCCACCGCGGCCGCGGCCCGCGTCGCGGCGTCGGCGGCCTGCTCGGCGCCCGCGAGCATCTCGCGCACGCCTCCGGCAATGGCACTCGCCGCCGCGCCCTGCGCCTGCGCGGTCTTCGACACGCGCCCGATGTTTTCGGCGAGCGCGCGCAGCGTCTCGCCCAGCTCGGCGAGCGTGCGCCCCGAGGCGCTCGCGCCGAGCGCCTCGGCCTGCGCCGCGACCTGGTGCAGCTGGTTCGCGGTCCGCGCCATCTCCGGCGAGGCGCCGCGCACCTTGTCCACGGTCGCCGCCGCCACGCGCACGCGCCGCCCCATGTCGCCGACCACCGCGAGCGCCGCCTGCACCGCCTGGCGGCCCTGCACCGCCGCGGCGAGCGCCGCCTGCGCCAGCTCGGCGGACTGGTTGGAGCGCGCCGAGAGATCGGTGACCGCGCGCGCCATGCCGAGCGCGCGCGCGCTCGCGCCCTTGATGCGCGCGGCCTGCAGGCGTGCCGATTCCAGCAGCCCGTCCGCGGCGCCTTGCGCCGAGCCGGCGGCGCCGCCGACGCGATCCACGGCGTGCGCGATGCGCGCCACCAGCGCGCGCAGGCCGTCCAGGGCGTCGTTCAGCGCGGCGGCGGCCGGATACGTGATCTCGCTGCCCACCGTGGCGCGCGCGGTGAGGTCGCCCGCCGAGAGGGCTTCGAGGTCGCGGCGCAGCTGCTCCACCGCATCGAGGTCGCGCTCGTGATGGCGGCGCATGACCGCGAGGCGACGCGCTGCCGCCTCGCGGCTGCGGCGCTCGTCGATCACGTAGAGGAGCACGAGCAGCAGCAGCGCCGCGACCAGCGCCAGCGCGGTGGCGGCAAGCCCGGCCTCGTTGACGGCGCGCGAGGGCGCGGCGCGATAGGCGGCGAGCACGCGGTCCACCGCCTCGAGCAGCCGCTCCGAATCGGCGTGCATGGCGAAGGCGGCGTCCTTCGCCCCGGCGAGGCGCTCGCGCGTGCCGAGCACCGCCACCACCGCGTCCTGCACCGGAGCGAAAGCCGCGGCCAGCGCCTCGAGCGCGCCGACCAGTGCGTCGTCGCGCGCGCCGGCGCGCAGCCGCGCGAGCGTGCCGCGGAACTCGTTCACGTCCTTGCCCAGCAGGAACTCGATCTCGGGCTCGACGCGCTCGGCCGCGACCAGATGCTGCGCCCCGCGCGCCAGGCGCTGGGTCAGCATCACCAGGCGGCTCGCCGCGGCCACCTCCGCGGGCAGCGCGCCCTGCGCGAGCTTCAGGTTCTGCACGCGCTCGGCGCGCTCCAGCAGCTGCGGGTTGGCGCGCTCCAGGCGCGCGGCGGCGGCCGCGAGCGCCACCAGCAGCTTCTGGTCCCGCAGCAGCAGCGTGGCGTGCTTCTCGGTGCGCGCCCAGTCCGTGCGCAGGTCCTCGAGCGCGCGCAGTGCGCGCGTGTCGCGCGCCAGGCGAGCGAGCGCGGCGGCGAAGCCGTCGCGGCTCGCCTGGATCTGCGGAAAGGCCTCGGCATCGCCGTGCAGCCCGCGCAACGCCGCTTTCGCCAGTCGCTGCGAGAGCATGCGCATCTGCGCTGCGGCGGCCAGGTGCCCGTCGCCGAAATGCGCCTCGCGGTATTCCGACCATGCGAGCCAGAGGGCGCCGGCGAACAGCATGACCAGCAGCGCGGCGAGCAGCGCGAGCTGGCGCCGCAGCGGCAGCAGCGCGACGCCGCGCAACGCCGCGCCGCGCAGCGCCGCGATGCGCGCGCGCAGCGGCTTCAGGTCCAAGCGCGCCGGCGCGCGCTCAGATCTCGACCATCTCGAAATCTTCCTTGCGCGCGCCGCATTCCGGGCAGGTCCAGTTGATGGGCACGTCCTCCCAGCGCGTGCCCGGCGCGATGCCCTCGTCCGGCGCTCCGGCCGCTTCGTCGAAGAGGTAGCCGCAAATGAGGCACATCCAGGTCCTGTACTGCGCTTGGCTCTCGGTCATCGGGCGGTGAGCGCCGGGTGAGTTAGAATCGTGCGGCATCTTAGCGTAATTCGCGCGGCGCACCGCGCCGCGCTCCCCATGCTTGCCGCACCGCCGAACGTTCTCGCCATCGCCGCCTCCGATCCGACGGGCGGCGCCGGCCTGCAAGCCGACATTCTCACGCTCGCGAGCCTCGGCTGCCACCCGCTGTCCGTGCTCACCGCCTACACGGTGCAGGACACCTGCGGCGTCGCGGCGCTGCACGCGCTACCCGCCGCGGATCTCGTCGCGCAGGCACGCTGCGTGCTCGCCGACGCGCCCGCGCTCGCCATCAAGATCGGCGTCGTCGGCAGCGCCGCCAACGCGCAGGCCATCGCGCAGCTGCTCGCCGCGCATGCCCGTGTACCGGTGGTGCTCGATCCGGTGCTCGCTTCGGCGCGCGGCGACGCGCTCGGGGACGACGCGACCCTGCGCGCGCTGCGCGAGCTGCTCCTGCCGCGCGCGACGGTGGCGACGCCGAACAGCATGGAGGCACGCGCGCTCGGCGGCGCCGCGGCCATGATCGCGCTCGGCTGCAAGTACGTGCTGGTGACCGGCGCGCACGAGCCCGGCGACGAAGTGATGAATGTGCTGCACGGCGTGGCGGGCGTGGTGCGCGAAGACCGCTGGCCGCGACTGCGCGGGAGCTTCCACGGCTCGGGCTGCACGCTCGCCGCGGCCATTGCCGCGCGCCTCGCGCTTGGCGACGAGGTGCCGGAAGCGGTGCGGCGCGCGCAGGACTACACCTGGTGCGCGCTCGAGCGCGGCTACCGCCCGGGCGCGGGGCAGCACGTACCCGACCGGCTGCACGCGCGATGAGGCGCCTGCGCGGACTGTACGCCATCACGCCCGACGATCTGGCGCGGGTCGAGGAAGCGCTCGCCTCCGGCGCCCTGTGCGCGCTGCAGTATCGCGCCAAGCACGCGCCGGCCGCGTCACGCTTGCGCGAGGCCGAACGGCTGCACGCGCGATGCCGCGCGCACGGCGTGCCTTTCATCGTCAACGATGACCTCGAGCTCGCGCTCGCGGTGCAGGCGGACGGCGTGCATCTCGGGCGCGAGGACGGCGACCTGGCCGCCGCGCGCGCGCGGCTGCCGGGCAGGCTCCTGGGCGCCTCGTGCTACGACCGGCCGGAGCTCGCGCGCCGCGCGATCGCCGCGGGCGCGGACTACGTCGCGTTCGGCGCGGTGTTTCCTTCGCCCACCAAGCCCGCCGCCGTGCGCGCCCCGCTCGCGCTCTTCGCGCTCGAGCTCGGCGTGCCGAAGGTGGCGATCGGCGGCGTTACGCTCGACAATGCGCCGCAGGTGCTGGCGGCGGGCGCCGACTGCGTCGCCGTGATCACCGATCTGTTCGCTGCGCCGGACGTCGCCGCACGCGCCCGCGCCTACGGGAGGCTGTTTCAGCATGAAGCCGCGTAACGACGAGCTCTTCGCGCGCGCGCAGGCGCGCATTCCCGCCGGCGTCAACTCGCCGGTGCGCGCGTTTCGCGCGGTGGGCGGCACGCCGCCGTTCTTCGAGCGCGCGAGCGGCGCGCACCTCTGGGACGTCGAGGGCAAGCGCTACATCGACTACGTCGGCTCGTGGGGGCCGATGGTCGCAGGGCACACGCACCCGCAGGTGGTCGAGGCGGTGCAGGCCGCGGCCTCGCGCGCGCTCTCGTTCGGCGCGCCCACCGCGGCCGAGGTGGAGATGGCGGAGCAGCTGTGCCGGCTCGTGCCCTCGCTCGAGCTGGTACGGCTGGTGTCCTCGGGCACCGAGGCGACGATGACCGCGATTCGCCTGGCGCGCGGCTTCACCGGGCGCAGCCTGATCGTCAAGTTCGAGGGCTGCTACCACGGCCACGCCGACGCGCTGCTCGTCAAGGCGGGCTCCGGCGCGCTCACCTTCGGCCATCCGAGCTCGGCCGGCGTGCCGGCCGAGACCGCAGCGCATACCCTGGTGCTCGACTACAACGACGCCGCGCAAGTGAGCGCGCTGTTCGCGCGGCGCGGCGCCGAGATCGCCGGCGTCATCGTCGAGCCGGTGGCCGGCAACATGAACCTGGTGCTGCCCGCGCCCGGTTTCCTCGAGACGCTGCGCGGCGAGTGCACGCGCCACGGCGCGGTGCTGATTTTCGACGAAGTGATGACCGGCTTTCGCGTCGCCGCCGGCGGCGCGCAGGCGCGCTACGGCATCCGCCCCGACCTCACCACGCTCGGCAAGGTGATCGGCGGCGGACTGCCGGTCGCGGCCGTTGGCGGGCGCAAGGACGTCATGCAGACGATCGCGCCGCTCGGCCCCGTATACCAGGCTGGCACGCTCTCGGGCAACCCGGTGGCGGTGGCCGCGGGACTGGCCACGCTCAAGCTCGTCGATGCGCCCGGCTTTCAGACGCGCATCGAGGCGACCACGCGCAGCCTGGTCGAGGGCCTCGCCGCTTGCGCGCAGCGCGCCGGCGTCACATTCTCGTCGCAATCCATCGGCAGCATGTTCGGCCTGTATTTCCGCGACGCGCCGCCGACCCGCTTCGCGCAAGTCATGCAGTGCGATGTGCAGCGCTTCAACCGCTTCTTCCAGTCGATGCTCGCGCAAGGCATCTATCTCGCCCCTTCGGCCTACGAGGCGGGATTCGTGTCGTCGGCACACGACGCCGAAGACATCGAACAGACGCTTGCCGCCGCGCAGGAGGCGTTCCGGCACGCTTGCTGACGCACGGCACGAACTTTGCGAGGGACAATGCGCCATGCGCATCGTCACTCGCGAATTGCCCAGACTGGAGCGTGCCAAGTTCGCGACGCATCTGCGCGCGCTCGACAGCGCGGACCGGCGGCTGCGCTTCGGCCTCGCCCTCCCCGACGCGGGCATCGACGCGTACATGGCGCGCATCGATTTCGGGCGCGACGTGGTGTTCGGCGTGTTCGACGACGCGCTGCACCTCGTCGGCGCCGCGCACCTGGCGCGCGCCGACGCGCACGCCGAGCTCGGCGTCTCGGTGCTGCCCGGGCACCGCGGCCGCGGCATCGGCGCGGCGCTGCTCGCGCGCGCGCACGGGCATGCGCGCAACTGGGGCATCGGCGCGCTGTTCATGCACTGCCTCACCGAAAAC
>CAZAEG010000244.1:0-2713 GCA_964484035.1 uncultured Enterobacteriaceae bacterium
CGCGGCGAAGCCGAGGTCGCCGCACAAGGCCACGATGTGCACCTGGGGCATGGACATCGCCACGCAGCAGGCGACGCCCGCCGTGCACAGCAGGCCGAGGACCAGCGCCGGCGGCAGGCCGAGCGAGTGCGGCGCGGGCGCGTGCCCGGTGCCGTCGGCGTTCGCGGTGACGAGCGCGGGCGGGCGCCGCCGCAGGACGAGCGCGAGCGGCAGCATGGCCGCAATGCAGAAGGCGCCTACGCCCATGTAGGTCTGGCGCCAGCCGGCCGTGTCGAAGAAGTGCTGCACCACCGGCGGCCACAATGCGCCGGCGAGATAGTTGCCGCTCGCGCAGATGGCGACCGCGATGCCGCGGCGGCGGTGGAACCAGAGCGAGGTATCGGCGACCAGCGGCGCGAAGGTCGCCGAGCTGCCGAGAAAGCCGATCAGCAGGCCTTGCGCGAGCGCGAACTGCCACAGGCTGCCGGCGAAGCCGGCGACGATGAAGCCGGCGCCCAGGCACACGGTGCCGATCACGACCGGCACCACGACGCCGAAGCGGTCGGCGAGCTTGCCCATGAGGATGCCGCCCAGCCCGAACCCGACCATGGTGAGCGTATAGGGCAGCGACGCGTCGGAGCGGTCCACGGCGTACTCCGCCTGCACCAGGGGCAGCGCCACGGTGACGATGTACATGCCGGAGCCGCCCAGCGTCATCAGGGCGAGCGAGGCAGCCAGGCGCAGCCAGGCGTAGGGCGATTCCGCTTCGGAGCTCAAGGGCGGGCTAGGAAGCGGGCGCGAAGACCAGGAAGTACTGGTAGGGGAGGAAATCGTGCTCGGCGGCCGCGGCGTAGCCCGCGGCCGTCATCTCCGCTTTCACCGCTTGCGGCGCGATGCGCGCCGCGCGCGGCGGGCCCTGCGGCGAATCGAGCTTGAAGTCGATGATCGCCACGCGCCCGCCCGGGCGGAGCATCGCGCGCAGGCGGCGGAAGTAGTCCGCGCGCGCCTCGATGTGGTGATACACGTCGACCACGAGGATGAGGTCGACCTTTTCGGGCAGGCGCGGATCGTCCGGCTCGCCCTTGAGCGCGACGACGTTTCGCAGCCCCTCGCGCTGCGCGCGCGCCTCGAGGTAGCGCACCATGTCGGGCTCGATGTCGACGGCGTACACGCGGCCTTGAGGCAGCATGTTGGCCAAGCGCGCGGCGAAGTAGCCGGTGCCGGCGCCGAGGTCGGCGAGTCGCGCATCGGGCGCGAGGGCGAGCGCCTGGATCACTGCGTGCGGTTTCTGCCAGGCGTCGCGCTCCGGGTCGTCGAAGACGTGCGCCCACTTTTCCGCGTCGCGGAAAGTGTGCTGGTGGGTGTGCGGAGTCTGCGCGGCGGAAAATGCCGCGACTGACGCGAGGACGCAGGCGAGCAGGGTGCGCATGGCGGATTGCAGGGTGGCTCCCCGACCAGGGCTCGAACCTGGGACCTGCGGATTAACAGTCCGTCGCTCTACCAACTGAGCTATCGGGGATCCGGAAAGAGCGCGATTCTACCGGATTACCTTTGCGATCGCGTCGGCGACGTAGTCGATGTTGCCCGAATTCAGCGCCGCGACGCACACGCGCCCGGTGTCGATGGCGTAGATGGAAAACTCGGTGCGCAGGCGCCCCACCTGCGCCTGGGTGAGCCCGGTATAGGAGAACAGCCCGCGCTGCTTGAGCACGAAGCTCCAATCTGCCCCCGGCACGCGCTTCTGCACATCCTCCGCCAGCGCCTTGCGCATCGTCTTGATGCGCTCGCGCATGCCGCCGAGCTCCTTTTCCCACAGGGCGCGCAGCTCGGGCGTGGTCAGCACGCGCGCCACGATGTCGCCGCCGTGCGTGGGCGGGTTGGAGTAGTTGGTGCGCACGACGCGCTTCACCTGCGACAGCGCGCGCGCCGCCTCGTCGGCGCTGGCAGCCACGAGGCTGAAGGCGCCGATGCGCTCGCCGTAGAGCGAGAGCGACTTGGAGAACGAGCTCGACAGGAAGATCGGCGACATCGCCTCGGCGAATAGCCGAGGCGCGTACGCGTCGGTGTCGATGCCCTCCGCAAACCCCTGGTAGGCGAGATCCAGGAACGGCACTAGGCCGCGCGCCTGCACCACGGCGAGGACCCGCTGCCACTGCGCTTCGCTCAGGTCCACGCCGGTCGGGTTGTGGCAGCACGAATGCAGCACGACGATGGCGCCCGCGGGCAGCCCCTGCAGCGTCTGCAGCATCGCCTCGAACTTCAGGCCGCGCGTGGCCGGGTCGTAGTAGGGGTAGGCCTGGACCTTGAACCCCGCCGCCTCGAACAGCGCGCGGTGGTTCTCCCAGCTCGGCTCGCTGATCCACACCTGCGCGTCCGGGCTCAGTTGCTTGAGGAAGTCCGCGCCGATCTTCAATCCGCCGGTGCCGCCCAGCGCCTGCACCGTGACGACGCGCTTTTCCTCGAGCAGCGGCGCGCCGGCGCCGAACACCAGCGCCTGCACCGCCCGGTCGTAGGACTGCAGGCCGTCGATCGGCAGGTAGGACTTGGGCGACGCGGACTGCACGCGCTGCGCCTCGGCGCGCTGCACGCACTCGAGCAGCGGCACCTTGCCCGCGTCGTCGTAGTACACGCCGACGCCGAGATTGACCTTGTTCGGGTTCTTGTCGGCGACGAACACCTCGGTCACGCCGAGGATCGGGTCGCGCGGCGCCATCGGCACCGAGGCGAGGAGGGA
>CAZAEG010000245.1:0-2530 GCA_964484035.1 uncultured Enterobacteriaceae bacterium
AGCGCGGACTGGAACAGGCCCGCCTCCTTGCGGCACAGCTCCGTGTTCACGGTGAGCGGCGTGCCCAGCTTCAGCGCCGCGGCGAGCGCCTTGGCGTCGAGCGCCAGGGTGCCGTTGCAGCTGCACAGCCTGATCGTCTTATCCTGCAGCGCCATCGTCTTCCCGCTTTTCGCGGTTCGGCAACTCCTCGACGGGCTCGGGCGCTTGCGCCAACTCCGGGGGCTCTGCTTCCTGCGGCGACTCCTCTTCCTTCTTCTTCTCCTCCTCACGCCCGAACAGCGTCGAGCGCGAATGCTTCAGCTTGGCGAGCATCGCCGCCGAGATCGGATCGTCCTTCGAGTAGTCGTCGATGTAGGTGTCGAGCCCGTCCATGACGTTGAATCGCGGGTCGGCGAACAGCTTCTTCAGTGCCGCGCGCTTCACGCCCTCCTCCACCTTGGCGTGCATGAAGGCCTTGAAGTCCGATTCGAAGGTCAGGCTGTCCGGGGAGGGCAGCGGCGGCAGCTCGCCGGACGCGGGCGTCTGCGCCGGCGCCTGCGCGGCGGCGTCCCGCTTGCGCCGCGACCATCGGCGCAGGAAATCCTGCGGATCCTGCGCCATCAGATGCGCGCCCGGTCTTTCGGGCTCTTGAAAGATTGCGGCCGGATCTTCTTCTTTGGCTGCGGTCGGTAGTGCTGCTGCACGAACTCGCTTACCCAGTCATAGATCTCGCGCGGCATCGGCACGCGATCGACCTGCTCGCCGCCGTCCATCCAGCTGCTGGCTTCGCTATAGCTCAAGGTGAGGTGGCAAGGCACGGCGCGCTCTTCCTCCATGCGCCAGAGCACGAACACGCAGGGCTCGCTCGTCGAGATGTTCAGGAAGTAGCCGTCGGCGTCCGCCACGCGCAGGCCGAGCTGCATGCCCGGATAGATCCATTGCACCAGGCCCCGTTCCTCCACGAGCACACGCGGCACTCCTTCGCCCGCCTCCGGCATCACGGCCAGGGGCTCCCAGACCTCGCTTTGCCACCGACTCTCCAGCGCGCGCCGCTGCATCACGATCGACACCGGAAACGTCGGATTGTTCATGCGGAGAACTATAGCTCAATAAGATCGTTTGCTATGATCGCAAGTTAGAGAAACACCATGACGCAAAAGGTTTTTCCGATCCGTTCCGCGCAGCCCCCCGCGCCGCCCCACGACGGCCGGCCGCTGGCGGACACGCTCGGCCGGGGTCTGCGCGACCTGCGCATCTCGGTCACCGACCGCTGCAACTTCCGCTGCGTGTACTGCATGCCGCGGGAAACGTTCGACCACGACTTCAAATTCCTCCCGCACGACGAAATTCTGCGCTTCGAGGAGATCGCGCGCCTGGCGCGCGTGTTCGCCGGGCTGGGCGTCAAGAAGGTGCGCGTCACCGGCGGCGAGCCGCTGGTGCGGCGCGAGCTGCACCGGCTGGTGGCGATGCTTGCCGAGATTCCCGGGCTCGACCTCACGCTCACCACCAACGGCTCGCTCCTCGCCAAGCAGGCCGCCGCCCTCGCCCGGGCGGGACTGAAGCGCGTCACCGTGAGCCTGGACTCGCTCGACGACGCCACGTTTCGCGCCATCAACGACGCCGACTACCCGGTCGCCCGGGTGATCGAGGGCATCGAGGCCGCCGCGGCCGCCGGCATGGCGCCGATCAAGATCAACATGGTGGTGAAGCGCGGCGTGAACGACGGCCACGTGCTGGCGATGGCCGAGCGCTGGCGCGGCAGCGGGCACATCGTGCGCTTCATCGAGTACATGGACGTCGGCAGCACCAACGGCTGGCGCATGGACGACGTGGTGCCCTCCGCGGAGATCGTGCGGCGGATCGGGGAGCGCTATCCGCTCGAGCCCGTGGACCCGAACTACGCCGGCGAGGTGGCCGAGCGCTGGCGCTACCGCGACGGCGCCGGCGAGATCGGCCTCATTTCCTCGGTCACGCAGGCGTTCTGCGCGAGCTGCAACCGGCTGCGCCTGTCGGCCGAAGGCTCGCTCTACACCTGCCTGTTCGCCGAGCACGGGCACGACCTGAAGTGGCTGCTGCGCCGCGGCGGCTCGGACGAGGAGATCGTGAACGAGATCGCCGCGGTGTGGCGCGCGCGCGCCGACCGCTATTCCGAGATCCGCACGGCGGAAACGGCCAAGGCGCGCAAGATCGAGATGTCCTACATCGGTGGCTAAGAAACCCCATCGTCCAGAGCTGACCGACGCGGCGAAGCCGGCCACGTTCGAGGTCGAGGCCTACAACGAGCGCGGCGAGATGGTGCCCACCGCGATCGCCGGCGAGCACCCGCTCACGCTGTACCTCGACAAGCGCGAGCTCGTCACCCTGATGACGCTCGGCCACGCGCCCGAGGCGCTCGCCATCGGCTACCTGAGAAACCAGAACATCATCGGCTCGATCGACGAGATCGCGGCGGTGCAGGTCGACTGGGAGACCGGGTCGGTCGCGATCAAGACGCGCCGCGGCGTCAAGGGACTGAAGGAACGCATGAAGAAGCGCACCGTGACCACGGGCT